>CAYVMK010000034.1:0-10998 GCA_964452445.1 uncultured Desulfonema sp.
CGTCAGGACTTCCCGCGCTATTTTCCTGCATATGGATGAGATTTCCCGTTCAAGGTTTCTCACCCCTGCTTCTCTCGTATAATACCTGATGATGGTGAAAATGGAATTTCTTGAAAAAGAAACGTCCATTCCTTCCAGGCCGTTTGACTTTATCTGTTTTGTAAGCAGGAAGTCTTTTGCAATATGATACTTTTCAATTTCCGTGTACCCGGGCAGGCGGATAATCTCCATCCTGTCCTGTAGGGGAAGCGGTATATCGGGCAGCGTGTTGGCCGTAGTAACAAAAAGAATATCCGAAAGATCGTAGTCAAGATCAAGGTAATGGTCGTTGAAAGTATTATTCTGTTCCGGATCGAGCACTTCAAGAAGCGCTGCGGACGGGTCTCCCCGGAAGTCCATGCTCATTTTATCCACTTCATCGAGACAGAAAACAGGGTTGTTCACCCCTGCTTTTTTCAGGGACTGGATTATTTTGCCGGGCATGGCGCCGATGTATGTTCGGCGATGCCCCCTTATCTCGGCTTCATCACGTACCCCGCCCAAAGAAAGGCGCACAAAGTTCCTGCCTGTTGCCCTTGATATTGATTTGGCAAGAGACGTTTTTCCGACGCCCGGGGGCCCGACGAAGCATAATATGGGCCCCTTGATCTTTTTTACAAGAGACTGAACGGCAAGATATTCGAGAATCCTCTCCTTCGGTTTTTCAAGGCCGAAATGATCTTCGTTTAATATCTTTTCCGCTCCTTTTATGTCGGAGTTCACGCATGAGCATTCGAGCCAGGGCAGGCTGATAATCCATTCAATATAGTTCCTCACAACTGTCGCTTCAGCGGACATCGGAGTCATCATCTTGAGCTTTTTGAACTCCTGGGCCGTCTTCTCCTCGGCCTCTTTCGACATCTTCTTTTCCCTGATCCGTTTTTCAAGCTCTTTAAGTTCGTCGCCGGAATCGTCTTCGGTTCCCATCTCCTTCTTGATGGCCCGCATCTGCTCGTTCAAATAGTAATTCTTCTGGGTCTTTTCCATCTGTTCTTTGACGCGTGTTTTGATCCTCTGGTCGGTCTTGAATATCTCAATTTCTGTGTTGACCAACTGAAGAAGATATGTGTAGCGGTCGCTTATCGAAAGCGTTTCAAGAAGGCGTTGTTTCTCATCAATTTTGAAAGCAAAATGGGCTGCCACGGTATCGGCAAGCTGGGAAGGGCTCGTTATCTCGGAAAGCTTCTTTTCAAAGTCTTTCGGGATATTCTTGGTAAGATTGGCGTATTCATCAAAAGCTTCCGTAAGAGCCCTGCAAAGGGCTGAGCTTTCAGTCATATCAATTTCGATTTCCACAACAGGTTCGACCTCAACCTTGTAAAAATCCTGATCATTGAAAAATGAAACGATACGCCCCCGTGATTTTCCTTCCACAAGGGCTTTAACGGTTCCGTCAGGAAGCCGCAGAAGCTGCAAGACTCTTCCTACTGTTCCGATTACGCTTATATCTTTTTCGTTCGGGCTGTCTTCTCCCGCAGTTTTCTGAGTTGCCAGAAAAACATTCTTGTCCCTGCTCATGGCGCTCGCAAGGGCGCTGACCGATTTGGACCGCCCTACGAAGAGCGGAACAATCATATGGGGGAAAACCACCACATCTCTAAGCGGCAAAAGTGGAAGCTGTATCTTCATGGTTGTGGTTTCCTGTTCCTTATCCTTATTAAAAAATCTTGGTATATTTACCATAACTCAAATTATAACCATCTCTTTGTTTTAAGCCTGCTTTTTTGTTTGCTCATAAAGCAGTATAGGTTCTTCCCGGTTAAGCACGACATCTTCGCTGATAACGCATTCCTTCACATTTTTCACGGAAGGAATTTCGTACATGATATCGAGCAGGCAGCTTTCCAGAATCGCCCGCAGGCCTCTTGCTCCTGATTTGCGCTTCTGGGCTTCTTTTGCGATTGCCGATAGCGCGCTGTCGGTCAACCTTAAGTTCACGCCTTCCATTTCAAACAGTTTTTTGAACTGTTTTATGAGGGCGTTTTTCGGCTCTGTTAAAATCCTGATAAGCGAAGCTTCGCTCAACTCCTCGAGAGTCGCTACAACAGGCAGGCGTCCCAGAAATTCGGGAATCAATCCGAATTTGATCAAATCTTCAGGCTGAACCATTCTCAATATTTCGCTTTTGTTCCTGTTCTCTTTAGTGACGATTTTGGCTCCGAAACCCATAGACTTGGAGCCAAGCCTTCTCTGTATTATCTGGTCAAGCCCGTTGAATGTTCCGCCGCATATGAAAAGGATGTTTGTCGTATCGATTTTAACAAAATCCTGCTGGGGGTGCTTTCTCCCACCCTTGGGGGGCACGCTTGCAGTGGTTCCCTCTATGATTTTAAGCAGCGCCTGCTGGACTCCTTCACCGGAAACATCCCTTGTTATCGATGGATTATCCGATTTTGCGGCTATCTTGTCTATCTCATCAATATATACGATGCCGCGCTTGCACTTTTCCACATCATAATCCGCATTCTGGAGAAGCGAGAGGATTATATTCTCAACGTCTTCGCCGACATAACCTGCTTCGGTAAGGCTGGTGGCATCTGCTATCGTAAAGGGAACATTTAAAAATCTTGCGAGTGTCTGCGCAAGGAGCGTCTTGCCCGTGCCTGTCGAGCCGATGAGCAGTACATTGCTTTTCTGTATCTCAATATTGCCGGTGTTTACATTTGAATCGAGCCGCTTGTAATGGTTATATACGGCAACCGACAGAATTTTTTTCGCATTCTCCTGCTCTATCACATAGTCGTCCAGCATCTCCTTTATCTGCTTGGGAACAAGCAGATTTTCATGTTCGGTGGTTGTTTTATCGCTCTCTTCTTCAATAATTTCGCTGCAAAGCTGGATACATTCATCACATATGTACACGGCGGGCCCTGCGATCAGCTTTGTAACTTCTTTCTGGTTTTTCCCGCAGAATGAGCAGAAAAGATTGTCGCTGTCGTTCCCTTTTTTTGTCATTTGATGCCTCCGGCTTTTTCAATATTTTCAATGTCACCCCTGTTTACGATGACATGGTCTATAATACCGTATTCTTTCGCTTCCTCGCTGGACATGAAGTAATCTCTGTCTGTATCTATCTGTATTTGTTTTAAATCTTTTTTTGTATGGAACGCCAGAATACTATTCAGGGTATCCTTCATCCTCAGAATCTCTCTTGCCTGAATGGCTATGTCGGATGCCTGTCCCTGAAATCCTCCCATAGGCTGGTGAATCAGTATGCGTGAATTAGGCAGGGAATAGCGTTTTCCTTTAGCCCCCGCTGTCAGCAAAAAGGCGCCCATACTTGCAGCCTGGCCTATGCAGACGGTCGCAACGTCAGGCTTGATATATTGCATTGTATCATAAACGGCGAGGCCCGCAGTCACTATTCCACCCGGTGAATTGAGATAAAAGTTTATGTCCTTGTCTGGTTCTTCGGATTCAAGAAAAAGGAGCTGGGCGATGAGAAGGTTTGCGACTTCATCGTTCATGGCCGTTCCAAGAAATATAATCCGGTCTTTCAGAAGCCGTGAATATATATCGTATGCCCGCTCTCCCCTGCTGCTCTGCTCTATTACCATCGGTATCAGTGGCAAGGTTTTCCTCCTTTTTTTAAATTATTCCTGACGTTTTCCTGTTTCCGCCTCCGGCACAGGTTCGGTATTTTCAACAGCGCTTGTTTCTATAATAAGATTGATGGCGCTTGTTTCAAGTAGCGTGTGCCTGAAATAATCGAGTTTATCTTTATTCTGCCGGTAATATTTTTTTATCTCATCAACCGGCTGGTTAAAAGATTCGGACATTTTCTTAAAACCCTCTTCCATCTCATCATCTTTTAAGATAAGCTTTTCCTGCCCGATTATCTTGTCTAAGATAAGATGGCGTCTTATCTGTTTTTCGGCAGTGTCCCGGTATTTTACCGAAAGTGTCTCTTTTGACAGGCCGAGCGCTTCAAGCGATGTGTTGTGGTAGGCAAAGGATCTTTCGGCATCGGCAATAATGTTTTCAAGCTCGAATTCGACCATTGCTTCGGGCACTTCGAATTGGGTTCTTGCTATAAGAGCCGTAAATATCTGCTCGTTCAATTCCTGTTCGACCCTCTTCTCGTATCCCTGACTGAGGTTCTCTTTTATCTTATTCTTCAATTCTTCCAATGTGTTAAAACCGCCGAAATTTTTTGCGAGTTCATCGTTAATTTCAGGAAGTATCTCTTCCCTGATCTCATTTAAGGTCACATCAAAAACGATATCAAGGTTTTCAAGTTTGGAATTAATGTTGCGTCCGGGTAATTTAATTTTTTTCCCTTTCGTTCGGCGGGCTTTATTCCCTTTATTTTTTTAACAAAAATTTTTTGTTTGCGGCCCCCCCCCCAGTTTAATCGTGAAATTTTCCGTTTTTGCTGTCTCTTCGAATGGTTTTCCGTCTTTAAACCCTTCGTATGTGATGAGAGCAAAGTCGCCTTCATTGGCCGGCCGGGTTTCTTCTATGGTTTTTTGCTGCGCAAGATTCTTCTGAAGCATTTTGAGCTGCGCTTCAATTTCTTCATCGCTGATCCTGTATATATTCTTTTTAAGCGTCAGACCTTTAAAATCTATATCTGCAATCTCAGGCTTGATTTCAATAGTTGCGTCATATTTATAAGGTCCTTTTTCGTCAAGGACGGGTGGCTCTATCTTCGGATCTCCTACAATTTTAAGATCTTTTTCCCTGACCACATCGATAAATGAATCCTGAAGAAGTTTATTCGATACATCCGAATGTACATCTTTTTTAAAAAACCTTTCCAGAACCGAACGGGGTGTTTTGCCGGGACGGAATCCTTTTAATTTCGCCGTCTTTTTGAGATTTTCATAGGCTTTATCAATCTCAGTCAAAACTCTGTCATTGGGAATTTCAACATGCAGGATTTTTTTTACGGTGCTTACATCTTCAATTGTAACTTGCATATATTTCCTTTCTTATAAAAAAATGCCGGTCTCTCATGATGCACTTCATGTTAATTTATAAATGGTGCGAAAGGGGAGATTTGAACTCCCACTCTGTCACCAGAGCTGGATCCTAAGTCCAGTGCGTCTGCCAGTTTCGCCACTTTCGCAACTTGTTAATAATTATCGGTATTGCAATTTCCAGCAAATAAGATTAAAGCTTTACATGCTTATATATCGCCGGTTCATCCAATAATCTTTAGTGCCTTAGAAATAATTTTCTGCGCGTTTCTACCCCTCAAGAGGGTACTGAAAAGAGTGGCAGAAAATTATTTCGTGAAGGTACTTATCCCGTTTATCGGGGTTAGCATAATAAAAGTTGTTAAACATAATATCAACCGACATTCGTGTCAAGCAAAATTGATTAAAGTTCCTGTTATGTCAATATATTGTAATCGATTTATTGAAAAGATAAACTATACGTCTCCGGCAGCCGCCTTTCTGCTCCTGTTTATCTGTTGTTTTCAGGCTTATGCGGGGCAGCTTGATACCGGAACCCGGGTTATAACGATAGTGCTTGATCCGGGACATGGCGGCGAAACCGATTCAGGTGCAAAAGGCCCTGCCGGAAAGCTTGAAAAAGATGTGACTCTCCAGCTTGCCGAAATGATTGCTGCCGGACTTGAAAACAGATACAATACAATTCTGACACGTACGGAAGATACCGAACTCGATATTCCGGCAAGAACCGCGGTAGCAAACCATTTTAAGGCCGATCTCTTTATCAGCATCCATGCGGGAGGCGGTTTTGTTCACAAGACAAGAGGCGTATCTGTCTGTTATTTCATGGATAATTATCAGGAAGCAGCAGGAACCGGCATCGTCAAGGAAAAACCTGTTGAAAGTCCAATTTTACCTATTCCCTGGGAAAAAATTCAAAAAAAATATGAACAGTTAAGCAGTGATTTCGCAAATATTGTCAAAAAGAACCTTTCCGGGATAATTACAAACGGCGACATAAGAATCAGTGGCGCCAATTATGCGGTTCTGGAAGGCGCGGATATGCCTGCAATATTGATTGAAGCCGGATATCTTACCAACCCTGCGGATGAGGAGGCCCTTTCCGGTAAAGAATATCCGGCAGGTATAGTCAAAGGGCTGAGTCTGGCTGTTGATGAATATTTTCAAAATATCGGCTTGCAGGAAAAAATAAAGCATGGTAAGCCGTGACCGGCATAAGGAGCCGTAACAAAATGGTCAAAAACGTAATGGTTATTTTGTAACGGATACTAATTGACGACACCGTGAAAAAGTCGTCTTGAAGTCCAGCTTGTCACAAGTTCATCGAAACCACAAATATCGGGGCGTGGCGCAGCCTGGTAGCGCACCTGCTTTGGGAGCAGGGAGTCGGAGGTTCAAATCCTCTCGCCCCGACCATATCAAACTTTTTTTAAGCAAAAAACACCCATCACCCAGCATAAACAGCGAGACCTTTGTATAACATCTGATCGAGTCAAATATTTCGCCGCTCCTGCATAACAAAAGAGTAAGAATTGGAGTTATCTTTTCTTTTCAAGCAGCGCCGCGTGTGCTGCAGCAAGCCGCGCAACCGGAACCCTGAAGGGGGAACACGAAACATAAGTCAGCCCGATTTCGTGGCATATCAAAATCGATTTAGGATCTCCTCCGTGCTCGCCGCAAATTCCGCATTCGAGATCCGGTTTAACGGATCGCCCCTTCTTTACCGCGATCTCCATCAGTGCTCCTACGCCGTCTCTGTCAATTGTGGCAAACGGATTGTCCGGGAGAATACCTGAACCGAGATACTCAACCAGAAATCCGGACTCGGCATCATCTCTCGATATTCCGTAAGTTGTCTGGGTAAGGTCGTTTGTTCCGAATGAGAAGAAAGAGGCCTGCTCAGCAATCTTGTCGGCAGTCATAGCTGCGCGCGGAAGCTCGATCATGGTTCCGAATTTGTAATCAATATCAATATCATTTTCATTCATGACTTTTACCGCTTCAGCCTCAATCGTTGCCCGCTGCACTATAAGCTCATTAACATGGCTTGTAAGCGGTATCATTATTTTCGGATATACCTTTATGCCTTCTTTGGCAACAATACATGCCGCCTCGAAAACAGCCCGCACCTGCATGATGGTAAGCTCAGGAATATGTATTCCAAGCCGTACACCCCTCATGCCAAGCATAGGGTTGTACTCATGAAGACTATCAACACGCTTCAGTATATTCTCCTTTATCTTAATCTTCTGCAGGAGTTCGTCGATTTCGGAAAGATTACCGGCATTCTTTATCCGGATCTTCAAATCGGACAACTCCCTCATCAGATCAACATGATTCGGCAGAAATTCATGCAGCGGCGGATCAAGCAGACGGATAATAACCGGAAGGCCGTCCATAACACGGAACAGCCCTGCAAAATCCTCCCGCTGAAAAGGCAGAATGGCATTGATTGCTTCGCGCCGTTCGATAGGAAAATCGGTCATGATCATTTTCTGAATAAAAGGCAGGCGCTCTGGTTCAAAGAACATATGCTCGGAACGGCAAAGCCCTATACCTTCCGCACCGTAATCACGGGCGCGCTTTGCATCTCTCGGATAATCGGCGTTCGCCCAGATCCCAAGCCTCCTGAATCCGTCTGCCCATGAAAGCAGTTTTATAAGCCAGGGATCCTTTATATCCGGGATAGTCGTCGAAAGTTTATCGAGATATACTTCACCTGTTGTGCCGTCAATTGATATCCAGTCCCCTTCATGTATTATTGTATCCTTTACACTCATCTTGCGCCGGCCAAGGTCTATCATGAGTGAAGACACACCGACAACCGCCGGCTTCCCGAACTGGCGGGCAACAAGAGCCGCGTGGCTTGTCCGGCCGCCGCGTGTGGTCAAAATACCTTTTGCCGCAAGCATTCCGTGAACATCGTCCGGCCGTGTTTCGGGACGAACCATGATAACCTGTTTGCCCTCTTCCCTTGCCCATGTTTCGGCCCGGTCGGCATCGAAAGCTACAACGCCTACTGCAGCCCCGGGAGAGACATTGAGCCCGGTTGCCAGCAATTTGCCTTCAGCTCTGGCGGCTTCAGCCGCTTTTCTGTCAAACTGGGGATGGAGAAAGAAATCAATCTGCTCCGGAGAAACCCGAAGAACAGCTTCTTCAAGCGTGATAAGCCCCTCATCGGCCATATCTACGGCAATCCTCACGGCGGCTTGGGCGGTTCGCTTTCCGTCTCTTGTCTGAAGCATCCAGAGTTTGCCTTTTTCTACCGTGAACTCCACATCCTGCATGTCGCGGTAGTGTTTTTCAAGCCGGTTCGCCACTTCCTCGAATTCAAGGTAAGCAACAGGCATCTCAGCTTTCATTTCCGAGAGATCCTTGGTCACCCGGATACCGGCAACAACATCTTCCCCCTGGGCATTTATCAGATAATCTCCTTCGATCTGCTTTTCCCCGGTAGAACCGTTGCGGGTCATTGCGACTCCGGTTGCGCTGTCGTTCCCCATGTTTCCGAAAACCATGGTCACTATACTAACCGCAGTCCCGAGATCATGTGAAATGCCTGCCGCATTACGGTAATCGACAGCCCTCTTACCGTTCCAGCTCTTGAAAACAGCTTCGGTTGCGAGGCTCAGCTGCTCATACGGATCAGTCGGAAAATCTCTTTGCGCCTGCCTTCTGAAAATTCTTTTAAAATCTTTAGTCACGGCCTTCCATGCATCGGCGGAAAGCTCGGCATCGCTTGCGACTTTAGCTGCCGATCTGGCTGCTGAAATCACTTCTTCGAATTTTTCATCGGGTATCCCCATTACAACGCTTCCGAACATCTGCACGAGGCGGCGATACGAGTCATATACAAATCGTTCATCCTCTATGTGCCCCGCCAAACCTTTTGCCGTTTCATCATTGAGACCGATATTGAGTACGGTATCCATCATGCCGGGCATTGAGAATTTTGCGCCTGACCGGCAGGAAACAAGCAGAGGATTATGCGGATCCCCGAATATTTTTCCTGTTGCAAGCTCTATCGTTTTCAGAGCCTCTTTTTCCTGCTCCCACATCCCATTCGGGAAAACCCCTCCTTCAGCCAGATATGTATTGCAAGCCTCTGTTGTCACTGAAAAACCGGGCGGCACAGGAACTCCAATACGGGCCATTTCAGCAAGGTTTGCGCCTTTCCCTCCGAGCAATCCCTTTACGTCATCCCAGTTTCCGCCGACATATGCCTCTGCAAGATCAACTTCATTAAACAGGTATACCCACTTCCTATACATTTTGATCACCTCAGTTGTTTCCATATTACTTTATTAAATTAATCCCGCTCCTAACGAACGCATCAAGTTAGATGAACTGGTTGGAAGTCATATGCGAACGGATTTGAGATTTTTGGGAAACAGATTTTTAAATTACTGAGCGTTAAAAATCACAAGGCTTTGACCGCCGCAGGCGAAACCTTCTTGTGATTTAGCGAAGTAATTTAAAAATCCCCAAAAAGCTCATTAAGTGAGCATATTTTGACTTACAACCAGTTCATCAATTTTCATTTAATGATTCTTTCGGATATTACTTCTCACCCCTCACATCTTATCTATTTGGGCTTTCCGCAATACGGGCAAAATTTGAAATCTCCCTTAAATATTTTTCCGCAGCTACAGCACACCGCTTCCTTATCGCCAGGGAAAGATTCATGCCCGTATCCGAATTCTTTTACTTCCTGCTCACACTTGTCGCACATAAGAAATGCTTCACCTTTTTTTACCCTGAAAAGCGGAATAAAAAAGAGGCTGAAATAGTGGTCTGTGCGCTTGTAATGTGCCCGGGCCAGACCGCAAACGGGGCATAACTGCGGTTTCTTGTCGACAAGAGTTGTTTTCGGGGAAATTCCCGCTATAAGAAACATCGCTTAAAATGACCTTGGCTTGCAGATAATTTCCCGGATTCGCATATTAAACAGGTCCGACTGGTTTGCGGGCTTTAGCACCAGAGCAGAATCTGCTCCCTTGTTGGTTCCCCCGACAGCAATGATGTCTTCACCGGAGAGGGCGCCAGCATCAGCCGCCATAATCGATATTTCAACGGCGACTTTTACGCCCTGCCCGAAGAGCCTCAGGGTTTCGGCGATAAGAAGAGCGGGATAAAGACCCCCGAACTTTTTGGCAATCGACCTCTCTACTCCCGATAAGGCATGTGTTGCCGAAACAACAACAGCGCCATTATCCTCAAGATATTTTCTTGCAGAATCGGGCATCACAACCTTAAAAGGTTCCGTAAAACCGCAGTGATAGGTAACAACAACAACTTTAAACCCTTCAAATATCTCAAGAGCTTTTTTCGCGGTATCCCCTTTGGAAGATGCGACGGCTACCTCTTTTATTCCTAAAGCTTTTCCACGCTCATATGCAAGCTTCAGAGTCTTTTCCGTATTAATTTTTCCCGGTTTATCAAAATACATGTTGACCTCCTGCGTAACATATTGTTGAACATATATTAATATTGGCTTTCCCAGTCAATATCTTGTTTGACGGCTTCGTAAAAAGTTTTATGCGAACCAGTCTTGTTTTATCCCGCTTATTTTTCAAGGAGGTGTGTATGGACGAAAATCAGCTTGAACTACTTGATATCTTGAAAGATATTTTAAAAGTAAATTCAATAATAGCAACCGAGCTGATACAGCTTGTTGAAAATTCAAGCGCGCAATTAAGTGGGGAAATACCCGGTTCCTGTAAAACTGCGCACCTGGAGTTGAGAAAGGATATTGTAAGAATTGCCGAAAAATGGAGCAAAGGATGTGAGGTTCTTCGCTCCCATAATATCAGACACGAATGACGGCTTTGTAAAAAGTCCCTCTGCGGCGTTGTGCTTCATTCTTCGTCATTGCGGCGTACTAACATGTACGCCTCATTCCTCAGAATTCGCACGCCTTGCATATGGAGCTTTTTACTTTGCCGTCTGAAATTGGATTTTTACAAAGCCGGCATATATTGAATTGGCTCCTCGCTAAAATGTATGGGTAATCCGGCTTGGAATATGATAGAGATCC
>CAYVMK010000035.1:0-10992 GCA_964452445.1 uncultured Desulfonema sp.
GAATCACGAATGACGAACCACGAATCACGACCAACGATCAACGATATTCGATGTTCGATATCCGATTTTCTGAAATTAAAAGGAGGCTTTCATGGTATTACAGATGAAAATGTACAGGATACTTATCGTTCTTTTACTGCTCTTTTGCCTGTGCAATACGGTTGGGGCATCAACCGGCAACGGGAAAACGCTGGATCGGATACCGGATGTTCTTGTATCTTTTGATCCCGATGGCGGCGCCGAATATGCGATAGTGGTTGAGAAAGAGAGTCAGCAGTTGTTTGTGTACGCATTCGACGGGGTATTCAGGGAGGTTCTTCGTTTTCAATGTTCAACAGGGAAGACCGACGGTCCCAAATCCGTTTTAGGGGACAGCAGGACACCCGAGGGAATATATTATTCGGACAGGGAGTATGAAAAGAAAGACCTTTCGTCAACATACGGCTCAAGGGCTTTCCCCGTTGATTATCCGAATATTCTTGACCGTATCGCAGGTAAATCGGGAAATTCAATATGGCTGCACGGTACGGACAAGCCCAAGAAACCAAAAGACACAAACGGGTGTGTCGTGCTTGCCGATTCTGACATAGATATGCTTTCCAAATATATAAGGTTCAACAGGACTCCGGTCATCATAGCGGATAAGCTCAATTTTGTTCCTGTTGGCTCTATGAAGAGAACCGGGGAATCCATACACGAATTTCTCTCCGGATGGTTTGACTCGATTAGAAACGGCACATACCAGGAATATGTAAAATTTTACGATTATGACTATGTCCCGGACATAACCTGGTGGTCGGAGTGGAATGCCGAAAGAAAAAAATATTACTCGGGAAAGAAATCTTTTTCCGTTATTCCCAAATGGGTATCGGTTGTCGGTTATAAAGGGATATACTCAGTCTTGTTTGAGCAGATTGCGAAAACCGGCGATAAGGAATCTTTTGCCGGTATAAGAAAAATATTTGTGTCAAACAGGGGCGGGGAATTCAAAATTATCGGGGAAGAATATCTGCCGGCAGATAAAGACCGTAAAGCCGGCGCGGATAAGAACCCTCTCATTGCGGCGTTCGGTAATCTGAACAATGCTCCCGGCCGGAATCAGCAACCGCGGGAAGATCAGAAGAACGGCCGGGAGCGGGAGAAGCAGCCTGCCAAAGATCAGGCAATTGCCGAGGCGATTAACGGATGGCTGAAGGCATGGTCATCGAGAGATATCGGCATGTATGGGAGTTATTATGCAAAAGATTTCAGGTCGCAAGGCATGGATAGGCGTTCATGGTTGAAACATAAGGAGCAGATTTACCGGAAACATGATTATATCAACGTTTCAATTGAAAAGCCGGTTATAAGACCCGGACGCAATGTCAGCCGTGCATCGTTTATCCAGATATATAAATCAAGCGGCTTGAATAATACCGGATTAAAAGAACTCGTTTTAAAGCTCGAGGAAGGCAAGTGGAAAATCTTTCGCGAAACCTGGAGAAAGCGTTAAAATACCTTGCATTTAAAGTGACCCCGGGAGAAACCGGATACCATACTCTCATGCTGGTAGGAGAGAATGGAAAGGTTAAGCATGTCAGGATATTAAAGGGACTGGTGATTGCCCTTATCCTGGTCCAGGTTTTGTTGTTTTGCGCAGCCGTTTTTGTTCTTTATACAAGCAGGAAATATGTGGAAGATAACAGGGCGCTCCTGAATGCTCTCGATATTTCACAGAAGAATTATCTGGCCATGAGGGATGAAAAGGATATTCTTACCGGCCGTCTTGTGCTGGCCGAATCGATGGTAAAAGGAGGAGCGGGCGCGTATAAGCCGGCGCCTGCGGTTGATGCATCCGCAACCCCTTTGCAGACTGAAACGGCGCCTCAGGGACGTGTGAAAGTTTCGGTGGATAATTTAAAGGTTTCCCATGAAGCCAAAACCAGCGCATTGAATATTCAATTCGATTTGAAGAATGCCGGCGCTGATATTCAATATATTACAGGGTATGCATTTGTCATACTGAAGGAAAACAATACCGACCAGAACAACTGGCTTTCCGTGCCGAATGTGCCGCTGGTTTCGAAAAGACCTTCTGAAATCGATAAGGGACGCCGTTTTTCCATTTCCAAATTCAAACAGGTATTCCTTACAACAAATATTAAATCCAACCCTCAGCGCTTCAAGGTCGCCACAGTGTTTGTGTTTTCCGTCTCCGGCGAACTTCTTCTGGAAAAAGATCTTCCCGTGGAAATAACAACAGGCAGAACCTGATGAAAAAGGCAATAAATAAAAAGACAGGCGCCGTATTTATCTGTTTTTCCATATTGTGCGTCATGTTTTATCCGGCTCTCTCTTTTGCCCAGAAGAAGGTCCATTCTGTTTACTTCGAAGGCACCGATTATGAACTGAATATTTACAGGATTTATGGAAAGGAACCGGGCAAAACTCTGATATTGATAGGAGGAATACAGGGTGATGAGCCGGGCGGATTTTTGTCTGCCGATCATTATGCGGATATCAGTCTTGCGAAGGGGAACCTGATAGTTGTGCCAAGGGCGAATTTCCAGTCGATTGTCCTTAACAGGCGCAAGATAAATGAGGATATGAACAGGAAATTTGCAGACGATCCTCCTGATAATTATGAGAAAAAAGTTGTTGAAATATTAAAAAAACTTATAGCTGAAAGCGATTGTCTTTTGAACCTTCATGACGGGTCGGGCTTTTATTCGGAAAAATGGGAAGGGCCCGACCGGAATCCAAAACGGTTCGGTCAATCCATCATAGCTGATTCCGAAATATACACGGTTACAGAAACAGGCCGCGTGATAGAACTTGGTAACATGGCAAGAATTGTTGCAGAAGATATTAACAGGGATATTCAGGACTCCGGTCTTCACTTCCATTTTAATAACCATAAAACCAGAGAAGAAGCTACAATACATAAGGAGCAGAGAAAATCAGCCACCTATTATGCGCTCTATTCCTGCGGGATACCGGCATTCGGCATTGAGACCGGCAATTCATTATCCATGGAAACGAAAGTCAGGCACCACAATCTTGCCATTAATGCATTTATGAAGCTCTTTGATATTATTCCCGAGATGCCGGGAGTAAATCTCGATCTCCCTCAGTTGAAATATCTTGTTGTTTCGGTAAATGATTCCAAACCTATAGCCGTAAAGGATAACGAGACTTTATATGTGAATCCGGGCGACTCTGTCATGGTAACACATATAGAGGCAAATTATGAAAGAGGCCTTACCGCAGATGTTGCCGGGCATGGTTCAATAAGCGATATCAGGAGAAAATTCACAATTAATGAACCGACAAAGGTAGTTGTAAGGAAAGATTATTTTCCGTGCGGAAGCATCAGCCTTGCGATTGATGAAAAAAGCGATGGAGCAACCACCGAGTCCTCCTCAAAAGGGGATGAAAAACAGTATAATGGTTCGAAAATATTATTCAAGACAAGAGTCAACGGAGCCGAAAGGATAGATGAAAGCGGGAGCCGTATTAAACTGATAAAAGGCGATAAACTTGAAATCATTGATATTATTTCAGGCCGCAGGGATCATTCATATCTTGTTGTAAATTTCAAAGGCTATATCTGTAATTCAAAAAACAACACGGGTGAAGACAGGGGATATGTGATAAACACCGGCAAAGATTTAATGAACCGCTATTCTCTGGATAAAAAAGGTAATTCATACCAGATTGTTGTTTCAAATAAAAGTGGAGCAGTGGGCAATTTGTTTGTTGACCTTGCGGATCCTTATTTGAAATATGTGATTATAAAGGCGGGAGACAGCGGTCCGGCCTGCTTCTATCCCGGAGATACGATTGATGTCGAAAAGGGAAAAGCTTTAAAGCTTGTCGATATAAGTACAAATGTGGGTGGAAATTCAGGGGTCGGGGCATTTATAACGGGTGCAGGATCGTTTACCGGGAATATGAATATAGATGAACCTGTAGTGATTCGTGATATGACAGGCGCGGAAGGAAAGATGCCGGGTGGCTGCAGGATCGAGATCAGACGTGATGATATTCTGCTCGGGACAGTTGCTTTGCGTCCGGTTTAGGAGTTGCCGTGGGAAATAAAAATTCCAACATATCTATTTTTGATAATGAATTGAAGCTGAAAGGAATTTTTTCATTTAAGGGCAGGCTTATATTGAAAGGCTCTTTCGAAGGAACAATCGCAGGCGGGGATCTGATTATTGCAGAAGAAGGGGTTGTTCTTGCCGAAATAAATGTCGAGAATGTCACCATCGGTGGACAGTTTGAAGGGTATATAACCGCATTAAATGAAGTGGTGATTCTGTCAACCGGGATTTGTTCCGGAAAAATTTCATGCAAAAGCCTTGTTGTTGAAACAGGGGGGCTTCTGAACGGCGATATAAGATGCACAAAAGATCTGAATCCGGAATCCGAAAAAGAACCTGTTTCAGTCGGGAAAGATGAGCTGAGTTAACAGGCTGTTATGGCTCCATATAAAGCCGTCATATTCCTGCCGCTTTCACTTTATTTAGATATCTTGAAAAATCAATTCGGATGTTTTTAAAATTATCGAAGGTTACATCTGAAAAGGGAAGACCGAGGGATTTTTTCAATATATCGAATAATTCGATATAGTTAAGGAGTATCCTTTCCCCCCAGTCAAGCCCGAGCAAAAATGAGTATTTTATAATCTCCTCTTTTTGCCCTTCTATTTCAAGAAAATCCCCATAAGGCATTTTATCTATACAGAAACATGTGTTGCCGGTTGTCAGGGTTTCACGCCATTTTTCATATATTTGTTCCTCAATAAAACCAAGGGATTCGAGTATTTGACCGGCGATGGAGAAGTCACCGACTTCCACTTCAAGTTCTCTCATTATTTTAAACCGGTTGTCTTTAACAGGAGGCCGGGATTTAAAGGTAAGAGTCGTTTTTGCATCTTTGCGGAGCCTGAGCAGCGATTTATTTTTAAAAAGGCTTTTGTTTTTATCATCAAAGCGTATATTGGTTTCAAAGAAATTGCCGCCTGATACGGCTCCAAGAGATATGAGCTTTTCGCGGAGGCCGCCTGCATCAGTGATAAGAAATTTTACTTCGATTTCAAAATGTTCCGGATTGTCCGTTATCTTCTTCATCTCCCAATCTCCCTGTAAATTGCCATCAACTGTATTTGACGGCTTCGTAAAAAGACGTTCTCACACAAAGATCACGGAGGACACAAAGAAAAACCTGAGTGTTTTCAATAGGTCTTTCTTCGTGCCTTTGTGCCTTCGTGAGAAAAATTGACTTTTTACGAAGCCGGCATATTTATCTTGTTTAATATCTTGCTTATATGATAACAAGAAGAAGATATAAAATAAAATTGATTTACGGAATATTTTTGTTTTCTGAAAATTATTTAGTTTTTTCTTGACACGGATGGTTAATTTCATTAGAAAGTCCAGATTCTAAAATTGCAGGAGTTTATTTGTTGTGAAAAAATATACATACAGCGCAAAAAAGACAGATATCGTCGGCAGATGGGTGGTTATCGACGCAAACGGAGCTATTCTGGGAAGGCTTGCATCCAATGTGGCTTCCCGGCTGAGAGGCAAAAACAATCCTTTGTTTACGCCTCATGTGGATACCGGAGAGAGCGTTATCGTAATCAATGCCGAGAAGATTTCGCTTACCGGAAGAAAGCTTGAACAGAAAATCTATTACAGGCACAGCGGATATACGGGCGGGCTCACGGAGATTACCGCAAAAAAGCTTTTAGAAAAAAAGCCTGAAGATATCATCCGGTTTGCCGTTAAAGGCATGCTGCCCAAAAACAAGCTTGGGGCGGCGCTTTATAAAAAACTGAAAGTTTATGCGGGCGATAAGCATCCTCATGAGGCCCAGAGCCCTGAGGTAATAAAACTTTAATTCATTTTTATAATATTTTCTTACTGGGGAATTAAATGGATAAACAGAATGTATTTTATGCTACCGGAAGACGGAAAAGCGCGATTGCAAGGGCCTGGCTTAAACCGGGAACCGGTCAATTCATCATTAACAACCAGCCTGTTGAAAAATATTTCAAAGTCGAATCGGCAAGAGTTGACTTGATAAAGCCTTTTTCAATCACAAACACGCTTGGAACATTTGATGTTAAAATCCGTGTTCTGGGCGGAGGAATTTCCGGGCAGGCAGGGGCCGTAAGGCTGGGAATCACAAGGGCGCTGCTCATTGCCAACCCTGATTTGAGACAGGTACTGAAAAAAGCCGGCTTTGTAAGGCGTGATCCGAGGGCAAAAGAAAGAAAGAAGTACGGTCAGAGAGGCGCAAGAGCAAGATACCAGTTCTCAAAACGATAGAAATTATCCAAAAAATTCATTATATCGACCCTGAAGGGAAAAGCTTATCAGCTTTTCCCTTTTGTTTTTTTCATAGTCCGCTCGTTTCCCCGGTTTTCTGATTAAATCAGGACGCCAATTTTCGCCGATATCCGCAGACAGACAGGCTAAACTCCTGCATCCAAAAAGTTCAAATTCCAATATTATTTAACTACTGACCACTGACTACCGACTACCGACTCCTGACTCCTGACCTCTGTTTTTCGTACGCCTGTCTTGCTTCACTGAGAAGAAGTTCTTCACAGTCGGTATTCCGCGGAGAAAAATGAAAAATGGTATATTGTTTTACATCAGCCTTTGCCGCTATATAACCGGCCTGCCTTGCCGTTAGATGAAACTTTTTTTCAGCAAGTTCCCTGTCCCTGTCGAGAAAGCTTGCCTCAATGTAAAGATGATCCGAATTTTTTGCAAATTCAATTATTTTATCCGGATTGGGTTTGCCGAATGCAACATCCACGATGTAGGTTATTTTCTGGCCCGGAGTGATTAAGGCTATCTTTTCGGAAAGCTCTCCCAGGATAAATCTCCTGCCTGCAGTTTTGGTTTTACCCGTATGGACTTCGAATTCCGAATCGGAATCCTGTCCGTTAAACAAAGCTTCCTTGAATTCTCTGAGCCAGGGTCCGATTTCAAGCCCCAAAGATGCAACATTATCTTTTAATATATTGACGTGAAAGCGCTCTTTCATCGAAAATCCGAGACAGGGTATTCCATGGTCTATAATTATTGCCGAAACGGCAAGGGCAGGTTCTTCATGAAGAGTTCCGTTGAAATTGTTTATCACGGGTTCAGGATCCGGCGCGAACCTGTTTCTGCACCGGTATGTTTTTGTTACAAGGCGTTTCGTATCGACCTGTGTCGCATGAATCGTCAGGTTATACTCGTAATTTTCTACAAGATTCCAGGAATAACCGGTGAGCTTGCCCTCGACATTTTTTAAAAATCCTTCAGGCCCGTAGATATAAAGATCTTTGTTGCGCCCGAGAAAAAGACGAAGCAGCCTGTCAAAACCTGAAAAATGATCCATATGGGTATGTGAAATAAAAACATGGCTGATTTTCAGGATATCTTTTGAGGGAAGGGAATAAATATCTCCAAGATCAAACAGGACAGCCCGTTTTTCAAACAGGAAGGATATAAATAGTCCCGGATCGCCGAAAGGGCCGTTTATTGTCCTTGGATGGAAGAATGGGCGCATTATGCCGTTAAAAATTTCATGACCTGTCTGTTGATGCAAGTATATATCTCTTCATCCGAGCCAAAAATTTCCACGATATCCTTATGTTTTATGAGTTGTTCAATTATAAAAGAGGTAACATAGAGGGATATTATATTGGGCTGGACTACGAGATTTCGATAAGGAGCAATGATAAAATCGATATCAAAATCCTCGGACCGGGTTAATTTTTCAAGGCATGTCCGGATCTGCTCTTCAGAGCTGTTCTTATTGGTTGTTTCGATGAGCTTGTTTTCAATCAGTTTTGTGGCAATAGCATTGGAAAGAGGCTCCACACAATCTTTAATGCCGTGTATTGCCTGTCTGCGCGCATGTTCTTTTGAAGATTCGATTTTTGATAAAATACTTGATTCCCGAGTGCTTGGCCGGAATACCTTAGCCATCTGTTTCCGCCTTTATGTGTTTTGTTAAAATTTATATTTTGTAAATCTGATACTGTCGTAAAAATTAAGAATTTGCTTTCAGACGGCAAAGTAAAAAGTTCATTATGCAAGGCGCACAAATCTTGAGGAATGAAGCGTACATGTTAGTACGCTGCAATGACGAAAGATGAAGTGCAACTTAAGCAGAATGACTTTTTACGAAGCTGTCGGTTATAATAATTGCTGACTAACCGGATTGCAAGGAAAATTTATATGTTTTCAATAACAAGCTGAATCGATTTATTCCCGTTCCACCGGTTCCATCTCAGCCGGAATGCCATTTCCTCAAAATAATTATTTTCATCCAGATCCGGATCAACATTAAAATGTATGGCATTATAGATTTTTTCTTCCCTGCCCAAAGACTGGCCTAAAAGCATGCGCCTGTGGTTTTCTCCCACAATTTCTGAAGATATCACCGTTACATTGCGGGCAAGAAAAACCGGTTCGGGATTGCCGGCGCCGAAAGGTTTTAAGGTTTCAATCTCGTCGATGAGCTTTGAGTTGATATCATCAAATCCCAGCTCATTATCAATAGAAATAAGAGGGAAAGAGTCTTCCGGATGCGCTGTATTTATAACCGTATTTTCAAATTCATTCATGAATAAACCGAAATTTTCCGTCTTAATGCTTAACCCGGCGGCCATTGAATGGCCGCCGAAGCCGACCAGCGTCTTTGAGCATGCTTTAAGCCCTTCGTAAAGATTAAAAGAAGAAATACTTCTTCCCGATCCTTTTGCCAAACCGTCTTTATCCGCAAAAAGCACTACTGGGCGGTGAAACCTCTCAACCATCTTCGATGCGACTATGCCCAGAACGCCTTCATGCCAGCTTTGACCGGAAAGAACAATCGATTGATGCTTAAGCGTATCAGGGTTATTATCAATATATTCAAGGATGTCGTCAAAAATTATTCTTTCAATGTTTTGTCTTTTCGCGTTCATGATGTTCATTTGCCGGGCAATTTTACCTGCAATGCCGGGATCATCCGTTAAGAGCAGTTCAACGCCTTCCATTGCATGATCAATTCTTCCCAATGCGTTAATGCGGGGGGCAAGCCTGAAGGCGATGTCTTCCGAATCGAAAGGATATTTGTTTGAGCCGCTTTCTTTTATGAGCGCGCTTATTCCGGTTCTGCTGCCGGAATTTATCAGATCAAGCCCTGTTTTTGTAAAAATCCTGTTTTCTCCCGTAAGAGGAACCATGTCCGCGACAGTGCCGAGAGCGATTAGGTCGCAAAGGTTTTTAAGATTCGGTTCGGGACAGCCTTCCCAGAAATGCATGTCGCGAAGAAATTTCCGCAGGCAGATGACAAGGTAAAAAGCTACTCCGACCCCGGCAAGATCATGAAAACCGGAAGCGCAGTCGGAACGCTTCGGATTTATTACGGCAATCGCTTCGGGAAGCTTTTCCTGAACCATGTGATGGTCGCTTATCACTGTGTCTATTCCGGCATCAATGGCCGCTTTAACAGCTTCATGGTTGCTTGAACCGCAGTCAACCGTGATAATCAGGTTTATCCTCCCGGGTACGGCTATCCCTGTTATATGGCTTTTCTGCAGGCCGTATCCTTCTTTTGTTCTGTGGGGAATGTAATACGACGCATCAGCGCCGGCATGCCTGAAAAACTCCATAAGAAGCGCAGTCGAGGTCACTCCATCCACATCGTAATCCCCGAATACGAGTATCTTTTCATGGTATTTAATTGCTTTATATATCCGGCTGACCGCTATATCCATGTCTTTGATGGAAAAGGGATGCCGTATGTTGTCTATTGAAATATTCAGGAAATCACCGGCCTCTTTAGGAGATAAAATCCCGCGGTTTACCAGTAGTGCCGCAATAAGAGGGCTGCAATTTACGGCTTTGGAGATATTTTCGACAATCTTTTTATCCGGCTGGAGAATGCGCCATTTTCTTTTCATTGGGGCTTTATATACTATACTTTGCGGACTCCAACAACAAGAAAGTCAGGATCATCTTTCTCCTTAAAACGGATATTTTGATGAGGATTCTTTCTTTAAAATCCATGAAACATTCACTTTTTACTTCTCTCGGCTAAATTTTGCTTTGAGCTTAAGCAAAGAATCCTGCAGAGGTGGTCGCAGAAGGTTTTTGTGTGTTGTAATTAGGTTGTCCTCTTCAGCCTCGAACAGACAATTAACGATATCATCAATTAATTTAGCGTCAAGACTTCCCTCGACACTTATATCTTTATTCGTGTCGATATCTTTTGGCCGAAATTCGTATATTTTGTGCGACTGAACCCATGTATCCAATTTAAAAAACGTTTTGTTTCCTGGGACAAAGAACAAACTCTGTTTTTTGATACATCCGGGTGTTGAAGGCCTGTTTTTCTTTTGGGAGGTGGTTTTTACGAAAAGACAGGGGTCTTTTTTATCGGGGGTATTTAAAAGAATGAGATGTTTTTTGCCGATGAAACCGTTTTGAAAAACAAGCTGTCTGTGATGATAGACAGCTCCACGGATTTGCAAATTAGCTTGCTCCGAATATGCTGTACATCTCTGAGCGTTCTTGCAGCCGTTCCTTTGCCTCATCATAAGGAATGCTTGCGATATCGCTGGTAATGGCAAGCATATAATCGATCTTTTGAAACTTTCCCTTCTCTTTGAGGGTTTTGTCCCACGGCTCATTTTCTAAATGGGAGGACTCGACCATGGCATCATCCTTGGCATCTTTGAAAATAAAAGAGATATCTTCTAAACATTTCATTTCACGTTTAGAAAAATACTGGTTGTTGAATTTCCTTTTAGACCGGACCTGCTGAAATTCTCCTTCTTTTGAAAGATCGTGAACAGAGTCTTTCATATCCGGCTTCATATTGCCGGTGAGTTCTTCAAAAAGATCCTTGGGAACCGGTCCCATATCCCATGCGAAATAGTCCAGCCCCGTGACGGACCTGCCCGTCTGCTTAAAGTGTGTAAAGTCCAAAAAAACACCAAACACACCCAACACA
>CAYVMK010000036.1:0-10912 GCA_964452445.1 uncultured Desulfonema sp.
CTCCCTGCACTTGACTGGGGTGAAGCTGCAGGGACTCTGCAATAGGGATGATGGTCTCCGGCGGAATGTACCCGAATTTTTCCTGTACTTTCTGCAGCATAGGTATAAGACCCCATTTGTCGTCACGATGGGCATTGATGATCTCGGTCAATTTTGCCCAGTCGATTTCCTGTGGTTCCATGGTGGTTTCCCTTTCATATTTTTTCCATTTTTATCCGGCAATAATTCCATCCGGATGATTCTTCTGAAAAAAGCGGTGTCAGCGGTATCAGGCAACGGGCGTCATTATGGCTACAGGCGCCGGGGACATAGACAAGACCCTGCGACAGTCTTTTTTGGATGCGAACCGCGCGTGAGATGGCGCCACACTTCGATGTCAGTCTCACCGCATCGCCGTCCTTCAGCTCCAAACGTTTCGCGTCTTCAAGCGATATTTGAATTTTTGCGCTGCATTCGAATGTGGCGATGCGGTATGATCGACTGGTGCGGGTTCCGCTGCCCAAATGATACCGGTCGGAACCCAGCAGCGCGGTAAATGGATATTCGCTGTCGGGTGTATCTCTTTTCAATGGGAAAACATCTGAAAATTTCGGTTCAACCGAAGGGTCGGACTTATCGGCCCGGGCTTCATTTTTTTGAGTAAAATCCTTGATCCAGACCAGATGGCTGCTTTGTGTGTTACCGGTGTACATGGGCAGCACCCGGCTGATTTCTTTGCGAATATCGGCAAGGGAAAGGGGGTGCGGCGATCCGCTCATTTTTTGGGAAAGTGCGGATAAAATTTCAAAATCCGGTCGTGAATCACCCGGCGGTAAAATCGCGGGTGAAAACTGCTGCAGTCGCCCTTCCATATTGGTAAACGTTCCTTGTTTTTCTGCAACGGCCGCCCCCGGTAAAATGATGTGCGCGACGGCCGTCGTTTCAGTCTGCAGGATATCCTGGCAGACGATAAAGGGGATGCGTTCAAAGGCTTTTCGGACACGCTCCGGCTCCTGAAGCGCCCGCAAAGGATTTTCTCCCATAATATACACCGCCTTTAAAAGTCCCTTTTCAGCGGCTTCAATCATTTGTACCATGTCTAAACCGGGTTTAAGAGAGAGTTCTGCGCCCCAAACAGCCTCCCATTCTTTTTGTGCTTCTTTTTCACAAAGAAGACGACGTCCGGGAAGAGCATCGGGCACCGTACCCATATCCCAGCTTCCCACTATGTTGCTTTCCCCGGCTGTTATATGAAAGCCGGCGCCTGCGTAGCCTATGCTGCCGGTCATCATGGCCAGGTTGAGCAGGGCGTCCATGATTTTTCCGCCCTGGCGCTGTTTGGATATTCCGCACCCCACCACAAAAGTGATTTTTTTTCCTGCAAGGAGATCCGCGGCCTTTTCCAGATCATCTAAATGCAAACCGGAGTCGCCGGCGGCCTGATTCAGATCCAATGCATTCAAAGATTGGCTGTACCCGCCAAACCCCTTGGTAAATCGTTCAATGAAAGAAGTTTCGCAAGTCCCCCGGCGGCATAGAAGGGCGGAAAGCGCATTGATCAGCGCCAGATCGCTGCCGGATGTGGGATTGAGCATGATGCGCGCATCTTTTGAAAGATCTGTTTGACGCGGATCGATCAGTAAAATGGGAATGCCTTTTGCCGCCGCTCTTTTCAGATAATAGCTTGCCACCGGAACCGTATTACAGGGGTCCGCTCCGATAACCATAATGACCTCGGCTTTTTCGATACCCGAAAGGGAACCGGCGAAAAAGTTGAATCGTCCGCCTTTGTCGGTCCGTTTTTCGACCATACTCAGCAATTGCCGACCAAAAAGGTATCCGCCGTTGTCGATATTATTGGTTTTTAAAAAGACCCGGGCGATTTTTTGAAACAGATAGTTTTCTTCGTTGGAACATTTGGATGAACCGATAAAGGCAATGCTCTGGGCGCCATGGGTCGCTTTGATTTCAAAGAGCCTCCGGGCGACAAGATCAAGCGCTTTATCCCACGATAGCGGCATCAGGTTGCCGTTCTCGCGGACAAGCGGGTGGGTCAGACGGTAGTTCGAGTTTAGAAAATCCATGGCGAAATGGCCTCGCACACAAAGAGTGGCGCCATTGACCGTATTGGATTTTCGATCCGGGTTTACTTCAACAATTTTTTCGCCGGCCATTCCCAGACTGAGGTTGCATCCCACACCGCAAAATCCGCATATGGATGGAGCGGTACGTTCGGGTGTTCCGGCATAGTCGCCTTTAAGCGACAGGGCGCCGGTGGGACACATGGTGATGCACGTGCCGCAGAAAGTGCAGCTCGATTGTTCCAAAGGCAGGTCATTAAGAGTAGCGGGGCGGGATTTGAAACCCCGCATGTAGAAGTCGATAGCGCCGGCGACTACCAGCTCATGGTCGGCACGGATGCATTTGCCGCAGAGAATGCATTTGGAAAGGTCTCTTACAATGAACGGATTGGCCTGCTCCAATGGTTTGTAGTTTGGCATGGGATAAAGATTGGTTGCGCCGATTCCCAATTGGGCGGCAACACCGCGAAGCTCGCAGCGGTTTCCTTTGTTGCAGACAATGCAGGACTCCGGATGTTCGGCCATCATCAACCGTACGATATTACGCCGGTGTCTCTCAATGCGAGGCGTGTGTGTGAGGATTTGCATGTCTTGTGCCGCCGGTGTAACACAGGCAGCCATCAGACGGCCGGTCTTTTCGTCTTCCACCAGACATAAACGACAGGCGCCTACCGGATGCAGATGGGGATGGCTGCAAAGGTGCGGAATAGGAATACCGTTTTTTTCGGCCGCCTCCAGCAGACGATTTCCGGCCGGGCAATTTATACGTATCCCGTTGATGGTTAACGCAATAGTTTCCAACTGACCGACTCCTTTGGCAGGGGTTTAGTCAATCTCCTCATGATACAAATCTGACGGCTTCGTAAAAAGTCATTCTGCTGTGTTGCGCTTCATCTTTCGTCATTGCAGCGTACCAAAAAGTACGCTTCATTCCTCAAGATTCGCGCGCCTTGCATAATGAGTTTTTTACTTTGCCGTCAAAAATTTCGACTTTTTACGACCTCATCAAATCTGCGGTGAATGTTATTTCAACTTTGCCGCATCGAAATAGAGGCGCAATTTTTCTTCTCCGCCGATGGAAATCACGTGAATTCCATTACAGAGATCCTTGAGCCCCTTGACAATGTCGGCAAACAGTTCGATGCTGGCTTTTTGTTTGTCCGGCGCGCCGGACAGCTTTTTGATTACCCAATCCGGAACCAGGCCGGATTTTAGATGACGATTTAAAAACTGCCCCATGCCGGCTGTTCTCAGGATCAGTACTTCGGCAATGACCGGTACGCCAAAAGTTTGTGCCTGCTTTAGGAATTTCTCGAACCGGTCAAGGTCAAAAACCGGGGTGGTAAGAAAGTATCCGGTTCCAATAGTGGTCATTTCTTCCATTTCTTTCATTTCCAATTCAGGCACATTTTTGCCCCAGGCCGATTCAACACCTGCGCCGATAACGAATTCAGCGTTTGCTTCAAGGACCTTACCGTCCACGGTCTGGCCCTGCCGCAAATGGTCCAGCACCGACGAAAGCTTTCCGGAATCCACATGAAAGAACATCATTTCCTGCAGGCTGTCTCCGGTAATACGGTAGTCTTCAGTAAAAACAAGCAGGTTTTCCACACCGGCATTATGGGCGCTTAAAAGGTCTTTTTGCAATTGCAATCTGTTCTTCTGCCGGGTGGTGGTTTGCTAAATGGCTTCGAAACGATTTTGCTTTAAAATGTCGCATGTTTTGATGGTATCGCCGACAATTCCTTCGATTTCGATTTCAGTTACGGATACGCCGTCCACACGCCCCCGAATCAGTTTTAAACTATCGACTGTCTCTAAAGGATTTTCACCAACCGGCGACTGGATTTCTGAAGTAACCACAAATTTTCCTTTGGCTAAAGCATCCTTTAATTTCATAAGCATCTCCCTGGATTGATTGGATAGCCCACTCCGGATGGACACTAACCGACTCTCCGCAGCGAAACCGGAGGGGTCAATTCAAACCCAGTAAACGGGCGACTTCCTCTTTCAGTTGGGGCAACGGCAGCGGCTTTGAGAAACATACATCGGCGCCGTGATCCTTCATTTTTTTAAATTTATCTTCATCCAAATATGCGGACAGGACAATGATCTTGGTCTCCTTGGTATCCGGGTTTGATTTCACTTTCTGACAGACCTCGTAGCCTTTGATATCCGGCATCATGATATCCAGAATCAGGAGGTGAGGTTTGAAGTGGTTGACCTGGATGCCGGCTTCGAATCCGTCGGAAGCGGAAATAACCTCATAGTCATATTCATCTTCTTCCAGCGACTGTACGATCGTTTCAACGATTATGGGGTCGTCGTCAATTACCAGAATTCGTTTCCGTGTATCCGGCACATCTTCTTCCGGAAAAGGAATACCCTGCTTGCTCATAAAGATTTTCAGAGACGATTTTTTTATACGCCGGTGGCCGCCCACGGTCTTATAAGCTTCAATGTGTCCAGACTCGATCCAGTTGATAATGGTCTTGGCTGAAACATTACAGTATTTTCCTGCCTGAGCTACGGTAAAGACATCTTCCATGATAAACTCCTTTATTCGCTGAAGAGAGGCCAATTGATTATATAGATATTATAGAATTTATAGAATTGCAAGAAAAAAATGAAATGAATATAAAAAAATTATAATATTATTAAATCAATAAGTTATCTAATTTGAACTATATTAAAATATAGATGTTATAGAATTTATAGATAAAATGACCGGGTTGCGCCATTAATCCGGTTGGCGGCTTAAGCAGCGCTTAAATTATGCACGTTCTCTTGATAAACCGGAAGAGTAATTGTGAATGTGGTTCCACTGCCCCAGGTACTTCTCACCTTGATGTCGCCGCTATGATCTCTGATGAACCCGTAGCAGACCGATAGGCCGAGGCCCACGCCTTTCACACTGCTTTTAGTAGTAAAGAAAGCGTCAAAGATTTTATCCAAATGTTCTTCTTTAATGCCGATACCTGTATCGCTGATATCGACAGTAACAATGGCGCCGTCGGAGATTGTTTTAACCGAAAGAGCGCCTCCTTCGGACATGGCATCGCGCGCATTGCCTATGAGATTGAGAAAAACCTGTCGCAGCTGGTTTTTGGATGCAAAGACAGGTTCCAGGTCTTGCGCCAGATCAGCAGCAACTTTAATGCTGTATTCTTTTAACTGCTTTTCGTGAAGGGTCAGGATTTCATCCAGAATTATGTTGATGTCTGTCGGCTGTTTGATTTCCTGATCCGGTTTGGAGAACATGAGCATTTTGCGGAGAAGACCGCTTAATCGCACGGTTTCGGAAAGCGCCATTTCAAGGATTTTTCGCCGGCGGTTTTCTAACGGGATTTCGGTTTTCAACAATTCCAGCGTGTTCATAATTCCGTAGAGTGGGTTGTTTAACTCATGCGCAATCTGCGACGTGAGTCGTCCCATGGCCGCCAGTTTTTCCGACTGCAGGAGCTGATCCTGAGTTAATTTCAGGCGGCGCTCCATCTCCAGACGCTCTTTAAGATCGACAAAGATGCCCACTGTGGCGATTTCTTTTCCATTTTCGTCATATACAATAGCGGCTGAAAGATTACCTTCCACCATCTTACCGTCTTTGCGCATATAAACCACCGGATAAAGACTGAGGCGCCCCGGGCGGTTGTAATTGGAACCACGCAACAGTTGCATGACTTTTTTGGCCATTCCTTCCGGATAAATCGCGCGGATATTCATTTTTCCGATGACTTCCGAGGTGTCATATCCAAGAATCTCTGAGGCCGAACTGTTCCAAATAATAAAGTTGCCTTTCATGTCCGCTGCCATAATTGCATTGGGAGAGTTCTGTATGATGTTGTAAAGAAAAACATTTTTTTCATGGATCTCTTTTTCCATCTGTTTTCTTTGAGATAGATCGAAGATGATTCCCTCGTAGCCGAGGACATTGCCTCTTGCGCCGTAGCGAACATGACTGGTTAAGAGCATCGGAACGGGGGCGCCGTCTTGGCGTTTGAAATTAACTTCATAATCTATCACCTGTCCGTCGCATTCGATCATTTGACGGAATTTTTTCCGATCTTCAGGCTGCATATAGAGATCGTTGGTAATGTCAATTGCGAGAAACTCTTCTTTGCTCGTGTAACCAAGCATTTTCAGAAGCGCCGGATTAGCGTCAAGAAATTTGCCCTCTTTGCTGCTGATATAGACGCCACATCCCACATGCCGGAATAGTTGTTGATAATTTTTCTCCGAATCAATGAATTGTTGCTCACTTTTTTTGTTGGCTGTAATATCCCTGAAAATGCCCAATTTTAAGATGCGACTATCATCGGCAACGAAAGAGTACATGCTGATATCATACAGCTTGTTTACCGAAGGTATAAAAACTTCTTCGTGAAAAGAAATTTCATCGTTGCGGCAATTGGCGCATATGTCACCATGTCCATGGATAACTTCATGGCATTTCCGACCGACGCCCTCTCCGAAATCTGCTATCATGCTTTGGTTCATGAATTCGATCACATAGTCATGGTTCATGATGAAGACGCCATCGGTCGTGGCTTCGAAAACCGCCTTAAGGGCTCCAAGAGTATTCATGTCGGTGTCCTTTTTCCTGTTTCCTTTGTAATCCGCCTGGGGCGGAATAAGTTTTTTACGAAGCCGTCAAATCAAGCTCAAATTTTTGCGCCATAACCCAGCTCACCTGCCGCCAACCCAGCGGAGCACTGAACCTTGAAAAACCACCTGCTTTGATGCGAGGCAGAGCCTTTCAAGAACCGCCCGTAATCTTCTATCCCCCGATCTTCACAGATGCGAAGAAAAATAAGTCGGTCTATTGTTCGCTGGACTGCAAAATTGAGTTCACGCTGAGTAAGCCGGGGATTGCGCAGGGCAATATTGCCCGCAAGCGTTTCACGCCAGAACTCGATCTCCTTAAGAAAGGCATTGTCAACTTCGGCTGTGCCTTTAGATTCCGCATATTTGTCGAACGACCCTTTGAGTATTGCATCGCGCGAGAAAACGGAGAAGATTTCATCCCAGCGCAGGGTAACCGATGATTTCCAGACTACTACTGAAAGCGCGTTTCAATCGCTCATCTCTCATGAAGAAATCCTCGGACAGCGCTTCCGAATCATTAACGAGATAATTGATTTCATCAAGGATGTGCCTGAGAAGATCAGGAAGCGATTGGGACATACTGAACCTCTCTTAAAATATGCTTGCCTACGTAAGGGCTAAGACCCTGCTTCGTTACGAGATCGAAATTCCCGCCAAGATGCATCTCAAGAAAATCACACAATCTGTTATAGCTGCGAAAGTTATGATGTTCCGGCTCAAACTCAACCAGGATGTCATAGTCGCTCCTTTCAGAATCTTCACCACGCAGAACAGATCCGAAAAGCCCGATATTCCTGACTCCGATACTCCTCAAATCGGCCTGATGATCCTTTAATAGTTTAAAGACAGCAGCTTTTCGATCCATGGGTTTACGATCCTGTCTTAAAGATATATGGCCCTCACTATGTAGAAATAACAATTGAAAATAATTAAGATAAAATGTTGATTATTGCTATCATTTGGCGGCAATACAGTCAATATTTATGTTGGATCAAGAAAAGATATACTCAGTCAGCTTATCCAGTAGAAAAACACAGAAATCGGGTCTGTTTTTAATTCGCCCGCCGTTTCAGGTTGACGACTATTATTTTATCGAAAGCTCTATCATCTTACGGACGGCCTCTTTTGCAGGAATCCTTATATCCTCGGGAACTTTGACTTCCCCTTCCATATTTTCAAGGCTTCTTACAACATCCTCAAGGGTTGTCTTTTTCATGTTCCTGCATTCCATATCCGGTGAAACAGGGTAGAATGTTTTTGAAGGATTTGCTTTTTTCATGGGATGGAGTATTCCGGTCTCCGTTCCCACAATAAAGGACTTGCTTTCAGATTCGCCTGCATACCTGATCATTCCGGAAGTGCTTAAAATAACATCGGCCAGTTCAAGGACTTCCGGGCGGCATTCGGGATGAGCCATAAAAACGGCTCCGGGGTGCTTTTCTTTTGCCAGAAGAACGATTTCAGCGGTGAGCATATTGTGAACAATGCAGTAGCCGTTCCAGAAATGTATTCTCTTTTTCGTATGCAATGCCGCGTATTTTGCAAGGTTTTTATCGGGAACCATCAGAACCTCGTCGGCATCGAGGCTGTTTACCACCTTCACGACATTCGCCGATGTGCAGCATATGGTTGAAAGCGCCTTTACCGCTACGGTTGAATTCACATATGTTACAACAGGCATGGGCGGTATCTCCTTCAGCCTCTTTGAAAGAGCTTCAGGCGTCACCATATCGGCCATCGGGCATCCCGCATCCATGCGCGGAAGCAGGACAGTCTTTTCGGGAGACATGATCGAAGCCGTCTCCGCCATGAAATGAACCCCGCAAAAGACTATGACCTCGGCATCGGTTTGCGCCGCCTTTATGCTGAGTTCAAGGGAATCCCCGCAAAGATCTGCCGCATCCTGTATTTGAGGGCGCTGGTAATTATGCGCAAGCATGATTGCTTTTCTCTTTTTTAACAAATCCCTTATTTTACTTTTAAGATCAATATTTCCCATTATTCACCAATCTTTATAATTTCAGAACCTTCCGGTATTTTAAATGCAAAAATCGAGTCTGGGTTGTTGACAAACTTTGAATCCAGGAGATCTATTACGGTTCCATCTCCGTATGAATTATAAATGCCGATCCTTGAAATCTCAAACGATCTTTTTGAAATTGAAAGAAATATCTCCGAAAGATCGGCCCTCTTCTCTTTCGGCATAAGTCGTAACACGAAATAATCCTCTTTGTTTTTTTTGAGGGAAACGGAAAAATTGCGCCTTATTATCCGGATATCCGACAAAAAGCTTGCCCCTTTTCCTGTCCCGAAAAATTCAGGGGCTTTCCCGGTCATGACCTGATTAATATCAGGCCTGTATATCCAGAGGTTCTCTCCATCTGTAATGACAAACTGTTTCTCGGGTTTTTCATATTCCCATCTCATCATGCCCGGACGCTTTACAAAAATCTTCCCTGCCGCAACATCCGTTATATCCATTGCTTTTAATGTGGATTCCTGGATGAATCTTGCGGTAAAACCGGGAACGGAATATCTGTTTTCAACCTTCGTTATAATCTCATCAGCCGTCAAAGGAGATCCCGCTCCTTTGGCGTCAATACCGGAACAGATTTGCCCGAATATAGCCGCAAGGCATAAAATCACTGTTTTCAATTTCATATTTTGTAACTCCATGATGCTTAACGAGACTGTAAGCTCATCAATTAACATCAGGCGGATTGCCAAAAAGCAAGGCATATTCCCTCAGATCGCTTAAGGTCATGCCCTAACCGAGCATCTTTCAATTTAATAATCGCATGAAACCATTAAATTTTTCTCACAATATTCCGTTTTCCCGAAAACGGCAAGGCAGATTCCGTCTATTATCTCAATGTTTCTCATCGCCGCATCCTTATCGACCGACACCGGCCTCACACCCTGCAGAAGAAGCGTTTCAATATTGTTCTTTTGAAGCAGCTCTTCAAGCTTTTCGGCATTGATCAGGCTCTGAAAACAGGCTGCTTTTTTACAAGATAATGCATGGTAAATATCGCTCCGGTCATCCGTCTCATCCAGAATTCCTACAGCCGATTCGAGACATTCATCAAATATACTTTCCTCTTCAGAACCCATCTTTTCAAAAAAAAGACAGAGGAAATCAAGCCTCTTTCCCGCAAACTCTTTCCGGGCATTCCGTATTTTAACTTTTGCAAGAGTCCTCGATCTGTCAGAAGCGATAAATTTAACGGCTTCTGCAAGCCTGTCATGAAGTTTTACGGAGATATTGAGACGATCTATAAATTCACCCAGAACCACGGGAGGCACTATTACCTTTATTGTCCCTCTTTCATCCGGAAAGATGATTTTAGTCTGAATTTCCCGCGCGGATAAATATCCGGTAATCCTGCCCGTATCTTCTTTGCCGATATCAGCCTGTTCAAGAAATTCTTCGAGGTGAAACTGTATTGATTCATCGGGAAAAAATATCAATTTTAGAAGGGTCTCTTTTTCAAAATCAGATTCGCCGGTTAATATCTTCTCAATCTCTGCGGCCGAGGGGTGTGAAAAAGTTGAATCGATGTAATGCAGAACCTTTCCCCTGACGACAAAACCGTTTTGAAAAACCTCTTCGATTTTATCCGCAACTTCCGGATATTTTTCCTTCAGCTCCTTCATCGGGATCTTTCAGGGCATTACCCCGTATTTTTTCAGTTTTTATGAAAGGTTCTTCTGGTTATGCCGAGCCTCCGGATCCAGAATGGGGGACGCCCTTAATATCTAAAGTTTTAAAATTTCAGAAAACATATTACAATAAAAAATCGCTGTCTTCCGGGGCATCCATCGCGTTTTTTAAAACCGAATAGATATCTTCCGGTATGGCAATAGCCCGGATATTTTTCGGGTTGGTGACATCCATGCAAATCCGCTTCTCGAATCCTCCGCTGCGCTTCGTCTCCAGATACCATCTCGTGATGATGCCCTTGCCTGTCTCCTATCCTTCGGCTCCACGAATACCTGATTCGGGGACTTTCCGCTTGCCGGAGACAGTTCCAGACACCTCGAAAGATCAGACATGCTCATCCCCAAGCTCGTGTACCGCCCAATAACAAATACGACTGCGGGCATTCTAATGATATAATGCATTCAGATGTTAAACTTTAGATGTAAGGGGCGTATCCGATATCTTCCGATCAGCCAAAATCATTGCGGTTCTTTCAAGCGGTCGGCCTGTTGTTTATTGATTTTGTCGATATCTTTTTTCATCT
>CAYVMK010000037.1:0-10835 GCA_964452445.1 uncultured Desulfonema sp.
CTTGATATAGCTAAATTTTTCACTATGCCACCACCTTCTCTAAATATTCACTTACCAGTTGTTCCTGATCTTTTCCGGTTATTTTACTTTTTATTATCTCTTCCGCCTTTATAAGGGCTTTTTCTACCACCTCTGCCTGAAGCTTCAGCCTTGCCTGCTTGAACTCATGCTCAATATTCCGGCGCGCCTGTTCTTCCAGTTTCAAGGCAGCGGCTCCTGCGGCTTCGACTATTCTGTCCTTTGCCTCATTTCCCTGCCTTATTTGTTCGGCAATAATCTTCTCGGCATCTTTGTTAAGGAGAGCAAGCTTTTCATTATATTGAGCAAGCTTTTTTTCAGCTTCCGTTTTCTTCGATTCCAGCTCGCTCAACTGCTCCTTTATTCCTTTGATGCGATCATCAAGAGCTTCTGAAGCAGGTTTCCGCAAGAGAAAAAAAAGACCGGCGGCCAGAACAACAAAATTCATAACCCGGTATGTGTCCGTTTCTACCCATCCTTTAGGTCCGCTCTCGCCATGCCCGCCTTCTCCTCCGGATGAACAAAAAACGGCCCCTGCAAAAAACAGCAATAAGGCCGACACAAAAATCATAATAGCTGCGCAACGCTTCAGTCCGACAAAAGGCATCTTCATTAAATAACCCTCCCCAGAATTTTTTGGCCGATGGCTGCGGCAAATGTATCAACTTCATTTTGCAGAGAAATTCTAACGCTTTCCGCTTCCTTTGCAATTTTATCACGCATCTGAACAAGATCTTCCTGGGCTTTTTTATTTATTTTTTCAATCAATTGTTTTTCCTCGTTCTGGGCAGTGAGTAACAAGGCTTCCTTTTCTTTCTGTCCTTTGGCTCTCGCTTCTTTGATTCCCGAGGCGTAAGCATCTTCTTTTTCTTGTGCATTTTTCCCGAAATTTTCAATGCTCTGTTCAAGGCCGGCTATTTTTTCTTTTCTTTGCAAAAGAATTTTGCGGATTGGTTTGTAAAGGACAACATTCATAGCCCAGATAAGGAAGAGAAAATTGATGATCTGTATAAAAACAGATTTATCAACATTAATCATATAAAGCCCTCCATCGCAGAAATTAGATGCAACATTATAATAATGATGGATAAAATCTGGCGGTCTATAACACCAGTACCAGCAACTTGTCAAAGGGTTTTTACAAATATTTTATGCTTTATAAATACAATTGGTTAAGCTTTTTGCACCTTAAATTTCGGCAAATATCATTCGAACATATATCGTCTCATGCTTATATTCATCAGTATGCCGATGCTTGCAAGCGTTGTAATAATTGAAGACCCGCCATAGCTGACAAACGGCAGAGTCACCCCCACAACAGGCATCAAACCCATAGCCATTCCGGTATTAACAATCACCTGCCACAACAACATCGCTGAAATTCCAAAAGACAAGGTAGTTCCGAAAGGATCCCGGCATCCGTGAGTTATTTTGAGACTCCATGTTATCAGCATAAAAAAAACAAGAATCAGAATCAGCGAACCGATAAAACCCCACTCCTCTGCAAGAACTGAAAAAATAAAATCCGTATGCTGTTCCGGCAGAAAAGAAAGAGCGCTTTGAGTGCCTTTAAGAAACCCCTTGCCGGAAATCATGCCGGAACCGATAGCAATTTTTGACTGTATAATATGGTATCCTGCGCCAAGAGGATCGTGTTCGGGATTTAAGAATGTCATTATCCTTTGCTTCTGGTAATCTTTGAGCAAAAACCAGACCATCGGAATAATAATTAAACCGGTTGATACAAGGTAAACGAATGCTTTTCTTTCAATTTTTATAAACACCGACATTGATGCCGCTATGAGAAAAATCAGCATGGCCGTGCCAAGGTCCGGCTGCAGCACAATCAATACAAAAGGCACTATACTTAATAAAAAAGGAGTTAACAATCCGCCCAGCGACAAACCTTTAATGTTTGCCGTTTTTGAATAATACCGGGCAAGAATAATAATTACGGCGAGCTTGGCAAACTCGGATGGCTGAAACGAAAAAGGGCCGACCATCAGCCAGCGCCTTGCTCCGCCGACATATCTCCCGACAAACAGAACCAGCACCAGAAGCAAAATGGACAATCCGTATATAATAAGCGCCCATCTGTCCAATGCTTTGTAATTAAACAAAAAAGAGATAATCATAATTCCGAAGCCTGCGCAATACCAGACAATTTGCTTCAAATAGAGGGCATCCTGCACGTTCGAATTTCCGGCAGTAACAGCACTGTATAGAGTCATGATACCCACCAGCGAAAGAACAAATGTCAGGCCCAGTAATCCCCAGTCAAAATTCTGGATAAGTCTGCGATCGATCATATTGTATTCAATAATCCTGATTTTATTTTTTACGATCCTGAAAAAAGGCAAAGCCGTCAGTATTCGTCATAAACCATATTGTACCCGGCAGTTACACCTGCATTATCACTGTTCTCGCTTTCCGGATTCAAATAGCATTTTATCAGCTCCCTTGCTATCGGCGCGGCAGCGCTCGATCCGTGTCCACCGTGTTCAACAATTACAGATACGGCAATTTTAGGGTCGGAAGAAGGGGCATAACAAACGAACCATGCATGAGGCCTTAAATGCTGAGGCACTTTTTTTTCTTTGTCATCCCCTTCCTTTCTTCCAACGACCTGCGCAGTCCCTGTTTTACCGCACACTTCAATTCCTCCACCGGGTCGGGCGATCCACGCTGTGCCGTAATTCTTATTGACCGCTTCCCACAAACCTTTACTCACAATATCAATCGTGTTCCGGCTTACAGGAAGATTGCCCAGTATTTCAGGCTTGCTCTCCGTAATAAGCCGACCTTCAGGCGTTTCGATTCTTTTCATAACAGTCGGTTTGATTCTTTTCCCCCCGTTTGCAATAGAGGCTGTCAATGCCAGCATCTGAAGGGGGGTAGCCAGATCATAACCCTGCCCTATAACTGCAGAAAGAGTCTCTCCGCTGCTCCAGGCAGTTCCGAAACGCTTTTTCTTCCATATTGCCGACGGTATCAAGCCTGCGCCTTCCTGCTCAAATCCGATACCGGTCGGAGCGCCGAGACCGCAGGCTTTCGCATACCATGCGAGTTTATCTATATCAAGCCTCTGCCCTACGTTATAGAAAAAGACGTCACAGGATTCTGCCAGCGCTCTGACTACATTAACCGAGCCATGCCCTCCCTTTTTCCAGCACCTGAATTCCCGGTTTCCGTATTTTATATAACCGGGACAATAAAATGAAGTGTTTACATCTATAACCTTTTCTTCCAGAGCTGCAATTGCGGTCACAATCTTATAGGTCGAGGCAGGGGGATACTCTCCTTTAATGGCTTTATTTTCCATCGGCCTGTTGGGCTGTGATATAAGGTTTTTCCACTTGTCATGCGTCAAGCCGCATACAAATTCATTGGGGTCAAAAGAAGGCTTGCTGGTCATAGCTAAAATCTGGCCGGAAGAAGGTTCCATTGCCACAACAGCCCCTGCTTTTCCTTCCAGAAGTTCTTCGGCCTTTTTTTGAAGACGCTGATCAATGGTCAGATAAATGTTGTTTCCCGCTTCAGCATCAATATTTTCCAGAACCCTGACTACCTGACCCGAAACATTCACTTCAACCTGCCGCCCGCCGCGCTTTCCCATCAGATAACTTTCAAATGATTTTTCAATCCCAAACTTGCCGACAAAATCACCCGGTTTGTTTCTGATATATTTTTCACTTTTAAGTTCGTTGGAATTTATTTCGCTTAAGTATCCTATGAGGTGGGCAGCGCTGTTTTTGTGCAGATAATATCTTTTAGGCTGAACATCAACCGAAACCCCCGGAAGGTCATACTTATGGGCCTCGAAAGCGGCAAGAGCATCCCTCCCGATGTCCTGTTTCAATAAAACCGGCCTGTAGGAAGATATGCCTTTTATGCAGTCGGCTTTTGACGCCAATTCCCCGGCAGGCACATTAATATATTGAGAGAGCTTCTCCAGCGTCGATTTCACCGGCTTTGCATCATTTAATACTATGCTGAGATTAAACGACGGCCGGTTATCAACAAGTAAAATCCCGTTGCGGTCGAAAACCAGCCCTCTCGGATATTCTATGCTTTGCAGGCGTATGCAGTTGTTTTCAGAAAGCCGCCTGAACTCCTCTCCCTTGATAACCTGAAGGTAGAATAAACGCAGAAAAATAACAACGAATGCAGCGGTAACAAAATACATAACCCCCGACAAACGATGCCTGAACCATTCGCTGTCCGTATTTCTTATAAATTTGCTCATTGCATTTGAAAAAACAATCGAAAGATTTTTAACTTTTTTGCTCGGAAACATGCGGATTAAACCACCCGCTCCAAATATTATATGCGCGGTTAATAAACACAAGAAAAAACGGGCCGGTAAAAAAAGCCCATAAGATCTGCCCCAAGACGTTTTCAGGTATGTTTCCGGGAAATTGTGAATCCGGATTAAACATAACAAACGAGCCTATAAAAACAAGATTTTCAAACAGCACTCCTGATGCAACGGCAAAAACCAGGAATAGTTTGTTTCTGACATGGAAATATATCGAACTCCATCTGATAGCGGCGTACAGCCACAAATATACGGTCATATATAAACCGAAAGGGCCGTTGTAAAGATTATCCATTATAATGCCGAGAAAGAGAATTACTGAAATGCTCTCCCGCAAATTCCGGTAAAGCCCGAGATATATTACGATAAGAATGAAAAGATCATAAAATCCGCTCAATATACTGAAATAGTGCATAACGGTCGTCTGAATCAGTATTAAAACAAGGCATGTGAATGCGTAGAAAAAATACTTCATTTATCGTCCGCAAAGTTCCGGTTTGAAGGATTTATCAATATAAGAACTTCCTCCAGCTTTTCAAAATCAACAAAAGGCGTAATACTTATTTCCTGGAACAGGCCTGAATTCCCCTCAGATTTCTCCGTAACGTATCCGATACGCAACCCTTTGGGGAATACTCCATCCAGTCCTGAAGCAATAACCGAATCACCGGTCTCAATATCATGCCGCCTCAAGACGTATTTAAATGCGCATTGATCCGAAGATATGCCCTTAATGATTCCGCGGGCTCTGTTTCGCTGGACAAGCGCATCTACAGCGCTGTTTTGATCTATAATCAATAAAACCTTTGAATAATGCTCGGAACTGTCGATTACCTGGCCTACAACACCTTCCGGAACAATAACAGGCAGCCCCCTCTTAACGCCGTCCGCTTTTCCCTTGTCAATGATTATTGTCCTGTGCCACGGGGAGGGATCTATGCCTATCACTTCGGCAGCAAGCGCTTCATCGGCTATGTTTTGCCGAAAATCGAATAAGTTGCGCAGCCGGTCGTTTGCAATCTCTATTTCATGATATTCATTGTTCTTTTGAATAACATGACTGAGGCTTTTTTTAAGATTTTCATTCTCCCTTGCAGCCGATACAAGAAAAAAATAATGCCCCCATATGCTTTTTGCAAAACGGATTGTGTGTGTAAGGGCATCCTGAAACGGGGCTATTACAGTCAATGCAACCCGTCCGAGAGTATAGGGGGGATAATGATGCTTGCCTGAAACGGAAAGCACAATGACATTGACAGCCACAAGGATTATTACCCCGACTATCATCATTGTCTTTCTTGAAAACATGAAATTAAGCTATTACAATTTTTTTGAGGATTTCAATGCTATCCAGAGCTCTTCCGGCGCCGAGGGCGACTGTCGATAAAGGATCTTCGGTAACCGTAATAGGAAGGCCGGTTTCTTCTCTCAACAGTTTGTCAAGATTTTTCAACAACGCTCCGCCTCCGGTTAAGACAATCCCACGGTCAACAATATCCGAAGCCAGCTCAGGAGGGGTATGTTCCAGCGCAATCTTAACAGTTTCAACAATCGCATCAATCTGCTCCGATATCGCAAGCCTTATTTCTTCGGAATCAATCGAAAGAATTTTCGGAATTCCGGATGCCAGATCCCTGCCTTTGACCTCTATGGTTTCTATATCTTCGGGATCCGGATAAGCGTTGCCTATGGCTGTTTTGATGATCTCGGCCGATCTTTCTCCTATAAGCAGATTGTATTTTCTCTTTATGTATTGTATGATCGCAGCATCCATCTTGTCTCCGGCCACCCTGACGGATCTGCTGTAAACAATCCCGGCAAGAGATATAACAGCTACCTCCGTTGTCCCTCCGCCGATATCGACAACCATGTTACAGATAGGTTCGGAGACAGGCAGGCCGGCGCCTATGGCGGCAGCCATCGGTTCTTCAATAAGAAAAACCTCTCTCGCTCCCGCCGATTCGGCCGATTCCCTCACGGCGCGCTTTTCAACCTGTGTAATTCCGGAAGGCACCGCAATTATTATCCTTGGCCGCACAAAGGCCCTCCTGTTATGAACCTTGTGTATGAAATGGCGCAACATTGCCTCGGTAACTTCGAAATCGGCAATAACGCCGTCACGCATCGGACGAACTGCAACGATGTTTCCGGGTGTCCTTCCCAGCATGTTTTTTGCTTCAATTCCTACCGCAAGGACCCGGATTTTCGATCTGTCACTCCCGCTCACGGCAACAACCGAAGGTTCATTTAATACTATCCCTTTACCTCGGACGTAAATGAGTGTATTCGCAGTGCCTAGGTCAATCGCAAGGTCACTTGAAAATGCGCCTAAAATTCCATCTAAAAAAAGATTCATACTGCCTCGATATATATCAAGAAATGATTAATTTATTATCAATTTAAAAAATCCCAAAAAACACATAAAATATCAGGCGAAGCGCTACCAGAAATACATTTTCATTACAAGGGGAATCTATCCGTTTATATAAATATTTTTGTGTGAATGCGAAGCCGTCAAATTTTTATGATTCCTCCTTCCGATAGATCTTCCATTACAATATTGTGCAAAACCGGTCTGAACTCTTTTATTTTCACATTCTCCCTTGAAGGATGAACGCGATTGGTGAACAATATAACGATTACGAAGTTGTCAAGATCCATCCAGAATGATGTTCCCGTAAAACCAAGGTGTCCAACGCTGTTGCGGGAAAAATGAATCCCTGAGCTTGACTCTGTTAAAGAGGGAGCGTCAAAGCCCAGAGTGCGGCCGGCTCCTTCCCTGCGCCTTAAAAAATGATTCGCCAGTTTTCCGTCAATTACATCATTTTTCGATATTCCATGAAAAGAAAAGAGCAGCTCGGACAATAAAAGGTTCGCGTCGCTTGCTGTGCCGAAAAGGCCGGCATGCCCTTCGATTCCACCCATCACATATGCATTCTCATCATGCACCACCCCTTCAAGCAGGATATTCCGCCAGGGGCAGATTTCCGTGGCCGCAAATGATCCGTTGAGCTCTTTCCCGCTTTTTTCCTTATTGTCAAGATCAACAAAAAATATTTTTTCAAGGTCAAGGGGTTTGTATATATTGTCATAAACAAAATGGTCGAGGCGGCTGCCGGAAACGGATTCAACTACCCATCTTAAAAACATGAATCCGGGATCGCTGTATAAAACATTTTCACCCGGCACGGATAACAGCGGCTCTTTAACAAGGAGATCCCTTAAAGCGGATTCTCTTTCGTTTTTCGGAAGATCACGAAGGGTTAAATAATATGGACGGTAATCGGGAAGTCCCGAGTCATGTAAAAGCAGATTCATTATACCGATACCTCTTTTTTCCGTCTTCCCGATCCGCGGGATGACCGATCCCAATTTATCTTCAACTCCAAGCTTGCCTTTCTGAACAAGTTTCATAACGGCAAGCGTTGTTGCGAGAGGTTTTGTCAGAGAAGCAAGATCAAAAAGAGTATCTCTTGTCATCTTTTTTCCGGAAAGCTTGTTTGCCAATCCGTATGCATCAAAAAAGAGAATTTTACCTTTAACCGAAACAAGCAGCACCCCGCCCGGAAAAACATTATCCGAGATGGCATCGGTCATAGCGCTGTTGATTTTTTCCATACCGCTCCAATTGGGGAATTCACCCTCAGCCATGATCAATTGATCGCCGGCCACCTGAAAGAAAGAAGCTTTCTGTCGGCATCAAGCGTTGCCTTGAGGCCAAAGGGAATCGTAATATTTTCCCTTCCATGCCCGCCGGCAAACCCTGCGAGGACAGGGATGTCAAATTTTCCAAACAGGCCGGTCACAATTTTATTTATCTCTCTTACAGATCCGCAGTCTGTAAATGAGCCGAGCACCAGGCCTGATATGCCGTTAAAACACCCTGCCATTTTCATATGGGTAAGCATTCTGTCTATCCTGTATACCGCCTCTCCCCTTTCTTCTATAAACAGAATGCTGCCCTTGAAATCCGGCAAATAAGGTGTGCCGGTGAGATGACACAGCGTCGACAAATTGCCTCCAAGCAGAATACCGGACCCGATTCCCGGTTTTAAACTCGTTCCTTTTTTAGAGAAAATTTCAAAATCTGAACGTGAAGTAAGAGCCGAAAACATTGCGTTTCTTGCTCTTTGAGAGGCGCCGCCAAGTTCGACAGCCATCGGGCCATGAAAAGAGATCAGCCGGCATTTTTTAAAAAGAGCGGACAACAGAGCCGTAACATCACTGTACCCGACAAATATCTTCGGATTATTCAAAATATTTTCATAATCGAGTGAAGAAAGTATCTTCAACGAGCCGAAGCCGCCTCTCGCGCATACAATAGCTTTGATATTTTTTTTGGAAAAGAGATCATTCAGTATTGAAGCTCTTTGATCGTCGGTTCCGGCCAGATATCCGTTCCTGTTAAAAATGCCTTCAGGAATATAAACATTGAACCCCATGGATTCCAGCACATCAATTCCCCTTTTGAACTTTCTTAAATCGAAAGGGCTTGCCGGTGCGGCTATCCCGATCGTGTCGCCCCGTTCAAGTTTTTCAGGAACCAGAATATTATTTTTCATAGTCCGCTCATACATCTATTGACATGATATATTCAAAGTGTTAGTGAAAAAACTCTGTTGTCGGGGCGTGGCGCAGCCTGGTAGCGCACTTGAATGGGGTTCAAGGGGTCGGAGGTTCAAATCCTCTCGCCCCGACCAGATAAATCAATAGGTTACAATTTACTTTATAGTCTTTTTTTATTTAAAAAAGCATTTGGATACGAATTTGGATACAAGATTTTATGTCCTTTAAATAATTTTTTTCTTTCTCCAAAAAATGTATGTTAAATCTGCTTAATCCTTGCTCCATCTATCCCGATGCCTTGATATTTGCAAGTTCATTTTAAAATCCACATAAAATAAAAAAGGCGGACGCTTTAACGCCCGCCTCCGGCCCTGGCTAATGCATTTTAACCTTTATGCAGTTTTTTCATCTCTCTCACGATTTCATCAGGAAGTGATAGGGACATACTGAACCTCACTTAAAATATGTCGACCTATGTATGGACTAAGTCCCTGCTTCGTGACGAGGTCATAATTTCCGCCAGAAAATCGTAGTCGCTCATTTCAGAATCATCACCACGCAGAACAGATCCGAAAAGCCCGATATTCCTGACACCGATACTCTTCAAATCAGCCTGATGATCCTTTAACAATTTAAAAACAGCGGCTTTTCTATCCATTTGTTTTCGATCCTGTCTGAAAATAATTTCTTTAAAACAAATAACAATTGAAAATAATTAAGATAAATACTGGTTTATATTTACCATTTGGGAGCAATAGAGTCAAGGGGCATCTTCCGCCCATAATAAACTACTTGATAAGTGCCACAACATCGTGGACTGTTTTTTGTGGATATATGGGGGCCCTTTATATTTATACTTTTATATATCAATCAGGCAAAAGCCTTCAGCGTCCGCTATTTTTTCACCACGCCCGACAGACTGGCTCACGCCTGCAAGCGACAATTCCAACTTTCTCGAAAGCTCCATCATGCTAACCCCAAGCTCCCGTACCGCGAAATAACAATAAAGGCTTCGGGCCTTGACCCTGTTTCGTTCCTTTCCCGGCAAATAAATCTCTGTTTTATCAACTCCCGTCAAATCCGATACCCTGGCCGCGACAGTTTCCAGATCAACCCCCTGTGCCCTTAAATGATATTTTCGTTTCATCCGCTCATTTGACGCGGCAAGCGCCGTTTCCACAAAATCTCCGTCACCGAGTATCCGCTCATCCGACTTCTCAAACATCTTTGCTCTGCGCATGGCCTTGACCGCCTCCCAGCCTCCGCTGCTCCTTATCAATCCGCCTCCGACCAGTTCAGGGCGTCTTCCCTCCGAAACGCCTTTCTCTACAAATTCCCTGTAGCGCCTTCGGGCTCTTCCTGTCCTGTCCCCGAAATGTTCCAGAATTCCCTTTACATCCTGCCATGGTCTCTCAACTTTATCCATGACTGCGCTGTGTCCGGAATAACGATAACGATCCAGAGCTTCCATGTTCTCGATTATATCCGCACGAATGGGATTAAGATGTATGTATCGTATCAGTTCCAGAAGATACGCATCTTCCTGGCATAAAATGGATTTGTAACGGTTATGAAAGAGATGTCCGATCCTGCGATGCCTGCGGTTAAAAGAAACAGCGTAACCGGTAAGTAACCGCCTCATTAGTGTAGCCACCGGAACCCGGCCTGTTTTTATCAGCAGATGAAAATGGTTTGATAAAAGAGCCCATGCCAAACAGCGGCTATTGGTTTCGGATAGAAGTTTGCCCAATCGACTCAGAAAATCATTACGGTCGATATCATTTCTGAATATCCTTGTACGCTCTATCCCTCGGACAATGATATGGTGCAGCGCTCCCGGTGCATCTATTCTTGAATTTCTCGGCATGATCCTCTCATATTATATAATATTGGATTTGTAAAGTGTAAATATAAAGGGCGTCCCCTATATCCC
>CAYVMK010000038.1:0-10782 GCA_964452445.1 uncultured Desulfonema sp.
GTTTCTACAATAAAAATCTGCCTGTCAGACAGCTTAACCATAAAATCGGGATAGTAGTTAGAAATGTCACCATCGGCATTCACATAATCCAATTTAAAGTGTACGGCCATGTAGTTCTTTGCGTAGGACACCACGTCGCTGCAACTCTCCATGAATGCGGCAAACCGAAGTTCCAGGTGGCTGTCACCAATGATACGGTTAAAGACACTTTTCTTCGGGACAAGATACCCTTGATCCTTGACAACAAAAGGCCGGGTCTGGCGCAATTTGATCGTATCCCTGATTTCGGCATCGCCTTTGTCCCTGACTGTCAGCTCGTTTATGGCCTTTTTGAAAGTCTCAATCAATGTTTTGGTGGCGGCAAGTTCCGACAGGTTGCGCAAAGTGTTGGGATCTTCTAGTTCCACCGGGCGATCAAAAAGCTCCTCTTTTACGAACGCCTTAACTTTGCCATAAAGCACGTCATAACCACTGACCAGTCTCAGGTCTTTCATTATGGTATGCGCAAAATAGCCGATGATACTGCGATAATCTGCAACGCCAACAGTATCGAGAATCGTTGTATGTGTAATCTCACCGGTGGCGATATCCTTGAATACGATCTCTCTCTGTTCTTCCTCGGTGAACCGCAAATATAATACTTTTTGATGCCCCAGCTTAATTATATCAAGATCGGCAAGACTCTTGTATTCCCGATATACGCGCGGCGTCAGCACCGGAATTTCAATATCCAGAGCGTCTATGTCCTTTTTGTCATTTTCCTTATCAACCTCAACAACCAGCGGGGTTTTCGGCCCAGTTCCTTCTCCCATCGCCTTGCGTTCCAGTTCGACTCCTTCTACCTGAATTGATTCCACAAATTCCATGAAGGCATTGGTGCCTACCACACTTACGTACTCATCTACAGCGCCGGGATACATTTTTCTCAAACCGCGCCCCAGTGTCTGTTCGGGCAGGATGTTGCTCTTAGCCGAATAAGCCCGCAGTCCGACAATGGTGGTGACATTCCTCACATCCCATCCTTCTTTGAGCATCATAACTGATATAATGACCTTGTACGGGCTGTCCAGCCCGTCAATCTCATTGGCCTCTCTGCGCAGTTTTTCAAGTTCATCTTTATCTTTGCCCGATACCGATTCGGAAATCTCGCCGTTATTTTTTGTGTGAATGACCAGAATAGCATCTTTCAAGTCCGGGTATTGCCTCTCCATGTACTCTGCCACATCGTCACAGTTGCGCGTGTCGTCGGTCATTACAAACAGGATCGCCTTCTTGCCCATCTTCTCGTGCTCGGCGTACGCCTTTCTCCATTCGATAACGCCCAGATGGATATAGTCGGCGTATTTTTCAGTGTACTTCGCGCTCTGCCTTTCGCTTAATTTCGCCCGGCTCGGAGCATCGGGCAGGACAGGATGTTTGACGACGTTCTGATAAATCGCTTCAACAAGAGGGTAATCGGCTACCGTCTGGACAAATATTGCTCCGTTGTTATGCCTGGGTGTAGCCGTAGTGTCAACCTGCATGGAAAGAGCCGCGCCTTTCTGTTTCAGCCGATTGTGAATGTCTTCAATAGACTTAAACCAGGCCATGCGCGGATCGTGAATATGGTGAGCTTCGTCATTCAATACCATCAGCTCGTCGATATCCCGGACGATCATGCCCAGATCTATCTTTGAATCCGTAGTCGCGCCTGTAGGTCTCTTGCCCAGGAAATAGTTCCGCATGTCTTCATCATCAGGCGACGGCGGAATATCCTCACCCGAATAAACCCGGTGTATGTTCGTGAGAAATATATTGCCGGTGGGCCGTGTGATACGAACTTCATCCTGCAGATGCAGAGTCAGTTGAAAATCATCGCGCCAGTTGCGCCTGTCAAACCCGTTATCCGGCAATACCGGATCACCGAAGAAGATACCAAGACCCTTAAAATCACGATAAACCCGATCCAGAACTATGATATTCGGCGTAATGACCAGGAAGTTACGCGCAAGCTCAGAGCCAGGCTCGTAGAGCTTGTGATAAAAACTCCAAGCCAGCGCCAGACTCAAGACCTTGGTCTTGCCTGTACCGGTCGCCATCTTCACTACAAACCGCCTCCAACTCTCATCGAACATGCTTCCGGATACAAGGCCGCTTGCATCAAAGCGCATCATATCATGCTTGTCTTGCGCCCCCACAACATCATACAGGTAAATGATCGTCTCCAGCGCCTCTCGCTGGGCAAAGTAGTATGCAAATTCCGTCATGGTTCCGTCGGCTTTCGGCAAAAGGTGCGGCGTGTTGAACCACCAATTAAGCAGGCTCCTGCTGGTGTCGGCAGCGCCTGTATATCCACCGTCCCGGAATTCCTTCACCTTGCGGCGCAACATAGCCACGAGCGGAGGCATGAGTTTCTCCATGCTGGTTTCCCGCAAAGCCTCATCGGCCGGAAACCAGCGGATCTCCGGATCGAGAATGTCATGTGGAGACTGCGGAAAGTCTTTATGAAGCGCCATTATTTATCCTTTCCCTCAAGCCGCTTGATACTTGGGTTGTCCGTAAGCAGTTTCATCTGATGAATGGCAATCTGGTTCAACTTGCGGAGCCTTTCCGTCTGAGACGCGTTCTCCCGGATAAACAGAGCGTTCAGATTCTCCAGGTTAGACAGGCACACAAGTTGTGACACATCCGCGTAATCCCGGATATTGCCCTTACTGTCGGGATTCCTGTCACGCCAATCTTTAGCCGTCATGCCGAAAAGGGCCATGTTCAGCACATCCGCTTCCGTGGCATAAACCAGGTTTATCTGTCTCGGAGTCAATTCCGGCGGCACAAGATTCTCCTTAACCGCGTCGGTGTGGATCCGGTAGTTGATCTTGGCAAGATTGCGCCGGATATCCCAGCCAAGTTGCTTTCGTTCTTCGTCTTTTAATCGCTGGAACTCCATGATGAGGTAAAGCTTGAACTGCGGCGATATCCACGAGGCAAATTCAAACGCAATATCACGATGGGCGAAAGTTCCTCCGCCATAACGTCCTGATTTTGAGAAAAATCCGATAGCATGTGTTGCCTCAATCCATTTACGCGGCGTCAGATTAAAACTGTTCAAACCAGCTTGACTTTTAAAGGTTACGAATTCGTTACTGTTAAAATTCGGGTTGTGCAATTCCTCCCATATTCCTATGAACTCCAAGGTGTTACGATTACGCATCCAGCTATAAATCATCGTATCGTCACCGAAGTTTTTAACCATATCCGTCAACGAAATATAATCCTGTTCGTTTTTCTGATAATAGGAGATTGCTACTCCAAGAACGGTTACTTTATCCATTTTGTTATCCCTCACATGTCAATCCAAACCGGTAGAATTCGTCATTTTAAACCCCTCGAATTCGAGGGAATTAAAACATGAAAAACCATGTCGGTTATTTTTTTCCTCCTACGGTGACTTCAACGATTGTCATGGTGTCGTTCCCAAAGATGTCAACGACTTTGACTGCGATCTTTCGCCGTCCCGGAGAGCATTCGTGGAATACGCTCTTTAACTCAAGCGACCGGACTTTCTTTGTGCGGAAGCTCTGCCACTCGTTCTCGAAGATATAATCACCTGTCCAGCGTTCTTCCCATTCACCGGTTTCCTCATTCTTAACCCTGACGATTTCCCGTTTGTTCTCAAAGTTGAAGTCCACCGCCCAGTAATCAATCCAGTCCGTCCAGTTTTTGGTGAGAACCTCTCTTATGACGATGCCGTCCTTGTCTTTGCTCACTTTCACGATCTGACCCTTCTCCACAACAATACGGCTGCCCTTATTTTTGATCGCAGCCTCGGCATTGGCAATAGAGTCCTGCGAATAAAAAACAGAAAAATCCGTCAATTCCACTGCCACAGCGGATGCCCCGCCTTTTTTGCCTGCCTTTATGTGCGGCTTGACTTCTATAGCAGCCACATCGTGAAATACCACCTGGTTTTTCTCTACCGCTCGTTTGTCGAAGACCTCGGCAGGGATGTACTTGGGAGCGATGTCAATGCCTTTGCTCCGCGCTTCATCCAGCACATTCGGGAAAAGCCCCATCTCGAACTCAAAGCCCAGGAGGTCCACTTTTGTGATATGTTTCTTGCGGCATTCAAGAATAATCTCCTCAACGAACAGACGCGTTACCGGCAGATTTACCGGTCCGACAGCAACCAGCCGCCCGGCCTTCTTCCCGTGGAACGAAGCAAAGCCCGTCGTCTTCTCCGCACGATAGGCTCGCAGAATAAGATCGAGAAATGCCGCTTCTTTTTCCTCCAACTGCTTCTGCTGCTCCGCCTCCCGCAGATTGGGATTAATACCAATGTAATGCTGGCGTTCATACTTACCCAGGTTGAGGATTTCAAAAGCGCGGTAGTTTTTACCCTCCGCTTTGAGTTGCCGCTGGACTCCGATCAAACGCTTGCGCGTGGTGTGAATGCCGAATTTGCCAAGGTCTGTGGCAATCCACTTGCGCCCAAGCTTCTCCGCCGCGGCCGCTGTCGTTCCAGAGCCACAGAAAAAATCAGCAACGAGGTCGTTTTCGTTTGATGAAGCGCTGATGATGCGTTCAAGCAGGGCTTCGGGTTTTTGGGTATCATAGCCTAGACGCTCTGTACCCATTGCATTTATCATATTTATGTCATCCCATATATTCTCAATAGGACGACCTTTTAGTTCCCAGATGTATTGTTTGAATTCTGGATATTTTGCCCCCTCAGAAAATCGAAGTCTATTTTCTGATTTTAGACTCTGAAGTCTCTCCTCAGAGTATGTAGCCATAACTTGCCAGCGATACTTGCCTTTTTCATCTTCATATTTAAATCTCTCCAGATATTCCGGAGGATACTCACCATACTGAATATTGAAGAGAAAGTTTTCTTTCGACTTTGCATATAAATAGATAGTGTCAGTATTTATTGAGAACTTTTTAGAGATTGCCTTAACGGTATTTGTTCTTCTTTTCCAAAGGATTTCATTGATAAAGTTGTCTGTTCCAAAGACTTCATCGAGAACCAAACGGATAAAGCTATTCACACGCCAATCACAATGCACATAGATGCTGCCATCCCCGGACAGCAAATCCCGCATAAGGATCAGGCGCTCGTAGATCATGGAGATGAAGGAATCCGCCCCCTTGCCCCAGGTGTCGCGGTAGGCGATCTCTTCGAGGATGTTGGGTTTCTTTGTGAATGTGTCGTCGCCGATCTCGATGTCCATAGAAAAATCAGCGCCCACGTCAAATGGCGGGTCAATATATATCAGCTTGATACCACCCTGCTTTTCGATCTCCTCGCGCAACGGGCCGTTCTTCAAAGATGAAAGGATAAGTTTGTTATCGCCCCAAATGAGTTTGTTTGTCCATCCCTTGAGCTGGCGACCGCGCTCGTCAAAAAGCAATCCTTGCGGTGACGTATCCTCCAGCTTTTCAGCACGCGGCTCATCTACCTGCTCAATTACCTGAAAGGGCAGAACAATATTGCAGACCTCATTGGTTTTACCATTCCAGACCAGTTCCACCTCCCGCTTGTCCTCAAACAAGAGAAAGCGGTACTTATCCGGCAACGGCCTGTCCGCCTCAATAAAGCGGACAATTTCTTGTTGTTCCTGTTCAGTCAGTCGTGGCATAATAGTTTATTCCTTACAGAGTCTTTAGAAATCTCGATATCTTTCTGGATTTGTAATCACCCCACGGCATTAATCTTTTTTCTGGCCAAGTAACAAAAAGAAAACGCTTAGAGCGGGTAAATGCTACATATGCATTGTTCTTTTCCTGCTCCAACTCTGTACCACCGTTTTTGATTGCCCGATAATCAGGAAATGTTTCATCGTCCATCCCCATTAGAAAAACAATATCATATTCTTGACCCTTCATGGTGTGTACGGTACTAAGGGTTATGCCATTTGGTTGAGCCAATGGATGCGTTTTGCCAAGTGCCATTGAATTCTTAAATTGCTGCAAAGATTTCTTGTTCGCTTTCTTCGCATATTGGTACCAATGCTCCAAGAGTTCTTTGATATCATTCAGTATCATACCTTTTTCATTTTCGTCTTCGATAATGTTTTCGTTTTCAATTGCTTGAGAGAGAGTTCTTAAGGAAGTTTTTAAATTGCTACCATCGGCACTTAGCCCAATTATTGTACTTAGGATTTTTTTATATTGTTTCTCGGTTGTAATATTGAATAGTTCCGATAAATTCTTGGCTCCTTGATTACCAAGCAAATCAATTAGTCTAAACCAATGCAACGTATCATGCGGGTTTAGTTTAACCCGAAATGCCATATCAAAAATGTTCATCAATTTCGATTCGAATTTAATGGCACCGGGGGTAATTTTATAATAGAAGGGCAGACCTTTAGCGTTAAGGCTTTTTGTCAAATGATTGAATACGTACTTATTCCTAGCAAGCACTGCGATTTTTTCATAAGTTATGCCCCCTTCTATATCATCATGATTGCCCAAACTGACAAGTTTCTTGATTTTCTCAGTGATCCATGCTGCTTCTGATTCCTCATCGGCCAATTTGTGCATTTCAAACATACCTTCAATGACAGCATTAGCAATGTCACATGAGTCTGGTATTATTTTTTGCGCAGCAAGCAAAACACGTTTTGCGGAACGATAATTCTCTTTCAATTCAATAGTCAATGGCTGAAAATCTTCAATGAACATTTTGGTCATGTATTCCGAAGATGAGCCGTTGAAAGCGAATATTGACTGATTGGGGTCACCTACCATCATAATATTACTATGCTCACCCATGGTTAGAGCTCTTAAAAGTTGATATTGAGCATAGTTCAAATCTTGTGCTTCATCAACGCAGATGTACTCATAAGTCCTACGGTATAAGGCAGCTATCTTCGGATTGGTTGTAAAAAGATTATATGTCAGCAAAATAAGATCATCAAAGTCTATTGCATTCTGAGAGGTTAAAATATCTTGGTATGAAGAGTAGAGCAAAATCAGGTCTCTATCGTCGTTATCCTTTTGTAAGCTTTCTTCTGTTGAAAGCCTACGCTTTACCTCAGAAATGAAATTCAATGCATTATAGCAAAGTTGCCTTTGTTGTTTGGTATCTTGTTGTTTATAAATATACTGATAACTTGGGGTTTGTTGTATTGCCTGTTCTACTAATTTGAGTCGGTCGGTTTCATCCTCAAAAATATGAGGAATCTCAGGGAAACCAATCAATTGCCCATGGCTTTCAAGCACCTGTTGACAGAAACCATGGAACGTACCAACAAAGAGCCGGGTATTTATATCGGGCAGATCCCCAATTCTTTCTTTCATTTCTTCGGCTGCTTTATTTGTAAAGGTAATTGCGAGTATCTTTCTTTTAGTTAGATCGCAAAGTCTTTTAATTCTTTCTGTGAGAACCCTTGTTTTTCCACTGCCAGCGCCAGCTTTTACAAGAATGGCGCCACGGTCAAAAGTAACGATTTGTTGCTGTATAACAGATAAATTAACTTTGCTCATCTGCATTCCTACTTTCCAAAACAGCTTTGACCTTTTCAAAAAGCGCTTTTGCCTTAGGGGGCAATGGCTTTTTACTTAAAATAATCTCATCTGCTATTAATGACCCAAACTTTGTCTTTTGAGCAATCATACAATCATATAAACAATCTTGAAATCCTGAATCGCCATCATAATTTCTCAACACATCTTCATAGATAGCTTGTGAACATTTATCGCAAACCATGTCTGTCTTAATACTCTTTTTCTTTGTACCATTTTTTAATCTAAATTGATTTTGAATATATTCTTTGGAATGTAACTTAATCAAGGCCGCATTTATTTCATTCACATAGCCATTCTGCAATAGGTACTTTTCAAAATCACATCGGTCATCTAAAACAAAGATATTTGATTCTTTAGCAACATTTACCTCTCGTTTATACAATACCTTCAGATCCTTTCCAATTTTCTTAATTGTAGCATCCTCACCATCACTAAAAATAAACCAGGGTATTTTAAAGGCTTCTGAAATACGCAAGAAAGGCAAATAGCCACCGGAACCGCCAACGCCAACGAAATCAATTCCAATTTCAACAGGGCGTTTATTGAAGAAATGTTCTGCAAAGATCGGCAAAGCTTGCTCCTCGGTTTCACCTTCAATAAAAACAATTATCTTTGAAAAGAAAAGTTCGCCGCGCGTATTTATAACATGTCTTTCGATCTTTCTAATATCTTCTGGAGTCAATAACTTTGTATTGATGGCACCACAACAAACGGATTCATCATTTTTATAAAAATTCCTTAGCTGATATAATTGCGCAGATGATGCAATATAAGGCGAATGTGTTGAAATAATTTTCTGTCCTTCGATACCATCAATTTGGTTAAATAGCTTTTTCTGTGCATTCGGGTGAAGATGTGCTTCAGGTTCTTCTATTGCAAGGATGGGGAAGAATGGCGTTTGTTCTTTTACAGCGCTCTTATCTCTTAGATTGATAAATGCTTTTAATATAAGTAGAGACGACCAACTCCGAGTACCCATACCATGGTACTCCATAGGGAAACTTTCCTTGTTGTCACTGTAGGAAATGTTTATGCCTTTATTTAAATCGCGTATTTTCTTTGTAAAAGGCGTTATTTCAACACCTTCGCTTTTTGTACCCATTGCTGAATCTAACTCTTTTAGAGTTGCCTTAATGTTTATAAGAATGGAACTACTGCTTACAGCTTTCTCGTTCAATTCTTTTATCTGGTCTTCAATTAACTTTATATCTTCTTCTGAGTATTCTATCTTAGAAATCATTTTACCAAAATATGAACTTCTCATTTTCATGTCTTCGAGGATATCCCGCTGTGCATCCATGTAGTAAAATGGAACTTCATCGAAATGGAAAGTCCTTTCTTTGCCATTGCTGCCTTCATACCAAAGCTTATGCTTTGCATCTTCAAATTGTGGCCATTCTGGCAAAATATATTGCCTCGTTTTATAGCTGGCAGCGATTGGGTCATATGTCACTATAGTCCGCAGCGGTATTGAAGAATTACCCTCAACATCAATCATTATCCTGTCTTCCGTAAATAGCACTTCCCAATTTGCATCAAAATCTGCACAATGTACGCCATCTTTATTTACCGGCACTATTTTAATGTCAATTATAATTTTGGGGGCACTAGTATTGTCTTTAACATTGAAATCATCATGGGTAATGAATTGTGAATTGCCTAATGCAATCTGCATCGCTTTTAAGAATGATGTTTTACCAGTATTGTTCATACCGGATAGAACTGTTGTTGCTCCAAGTTCTACATGTATATTCTGTAGACCCCGGAAATTAAAGACTCTTACCTGCTCAATTAAGATGCTCATTACAAGACCTCTATATGTTTGACTATACCCGAACCTTTATTTGCAAAGTATCCCTACTATGACGCCAGTAACACCTGCTTACAGTGGAACAACAGCGGCCTCCCCAATAAACGCATATCTTTCAGGAATGCAGGTAAAAATGACGATCTGGCATTCCTTGGCGGCTACCGCCAATACGGCGCCCATCAATTTCAGACGCTCCTGGTCGGTATAACCCAGGACATCATCCAAAATAACCGGTGTTCCGCCATCCTTTGCCACTGTTTCAACAACAGTCATATTGTAACGGGGCCTGAAAACATCGGGTTTCGATTTACACTATACTCCTTGGCAATTCTGCTATCATCATGAAATAGTCCAACACCCCGTTGGACTATTGGCTAATTCCGTCTTTAAGTCTTGTTCTCCTTCCGTTCGGGTTTCAAAGATACCGCTCCGGCAAGCTCCGCCTCTATTTCTTCAACCGTAGGCAAACTGCCTTGAAAATCCACAGGCAGTTTTTTTGAAGCAATTCGTATTTTGGTTTCTGACACAGCTTGTGTCAGTTTCTTAGACACCCCTGACCATGCGAGAAAAAATGCGCGCATCCGCCAGATGTTGCGAGGCGAAAATCCCTCAAGGCCGGGAAAGAAGCGCCTTCCTCGCGGATACGACCTCGCGAGTTGCGCGTTGACACATTTTCATCCTTGACTGTCATCGGTCAATAGTTTCATCTGCTGGATGGCAATTTTATTGAGCTTAAATAATCTTTCCCCTTGATGTAAACCTTCACTGATAAACAGCGCATTCAGGTCAGAGTGGAGCGGTTTATTATAGCATTTTTATTTAATAGCCTTGAGCTGTGGTAAACTGTAAGTATCTCGATGAAATCATCTTTGAGCCTGTATATAATTCGATAATTTCCGAGGAGAATTTCCCTGATATTTTTCTGATTTATTTCCGGAACAATTCTGCCTGACTCTGGAAATTTTTCAATTTGCCAGACTGCTTCAAACGTTTTAACCGCAAACATCTTTGCGTAATGTGTGCTGTCTCTGGCAATATAGTTGGCTATGGCATCGACATCGTCCAACGCTTGGAGTGTCCACCTTATTTCAGCCATTTTCCCATCCGCTTCTCAGCTTCTATATGCGAAACGGTCTTGCCGGAGTCGGCTTCATTGCAACCTTTCTCAACTTTAAAAAGAAAAAAAAGTCGCTCCATCGCTTCTTCAATGGATGTATCTTCAGGGAGACTTTGGACAGTCCTTAAAATATTCTGCTTTTCGCTTGTTGCTGTTTGCATATAGCTCTCCTTTTTATGAACATATCTCATCATCTGCGATTTTCAATTGCCATAACATTGGAAATAAGCGGAAAACTTTCCATGTCATCTTATCAATATCACACGGAAAAAACAATTAAATATTAAAGATTCCCCCATACCCTCTCCGGCTTACATTCCATCTACTCATTATGCACTGGTTGCCC
>CAYVMK010000039.1:0-10774 GCA_964452445.1 uncultured Desulfonema sp.
CACCGAAGTTCTTATTATTTCACGAGAAGGCTTGAGGGATAGTCTGTCATCAAAACCCAGTCTTGCTTTTAATCTGCTGGTTGGAGTTTGATGACAGACTATCCCTCAAGCCTTCTCGTGAAATAATAAGAACTTCGGTGGGTTCTCTTGTAATTATGCTTGCAGATCTGTGCTCTCCGTCAATGAACGCAAGTTCGCCAAAATATTCACCCGGACCGAAAATCGAAAGGATAACTTCTTTTCCGTGCTCGTCATTTATGATTGCTTTAACTTTTCCGCTGTAAACGACGTAAAGAGAATCCGTCGCATCCCCTTCGCTGATCAAAATGGTGTTTTTAGGGAATGCCTTTTTGATCGCCACATTGGTAAGCTCATAAAGCTCATCATCATCAAGACATGAGAATATAGGGATATTTTTTAAAATTCCTGCCTGTTTCAAATTAGTATGCCTTACAATATCTGTTTCAGATGGAAAAAGGCGGAAAATTCAGCCTGGTGTTTAACAAGGTATAATACTTTGAATATCATGATTTATCCCTAACAAAAGATTGCATGGTTGTCAAGAATGATGAACCTGAATGATGAACCTGCTCTTCCGCATCTCTTTGTTCTTCTTTTTCATCCTTATTTTTTCCGGATGGGAAAAATTTAATCAGCCCCTTTTTATCCCGGGACTGTTCCGGGAATTCTTTTTCCGGGACATCCTTTGTCTTATCCATCCTGCAGCTGCCTTCGAAGATTACCCCTTCATGAATAATCAGCGATGGCGTGAAGATGTTTCCATAAACTTTGCCTTTAGCCAGAATTTCAATGCCGGAACCCGCATTTATGTTGCCGCGCACCTCGCCGCTTATTACTACAAAGTTGGAATTGATATCGGCTTCAATAATTCCGCGCTCTCCTATCATAAGTGTTCCGTCGGAAGATACAACGCCTTTAAAATGACCGTCAATTCTGACGGTTCCATGAAAAGAGAGTTTCCCCTCGAAAACCGTGTTCTCGCCCAGCAAAGCGACGTCGTTTGTTTTTTTCATAACAAAATCCCCGGTTCTTATTTTTCCTGTCCGATATCTTCGATTTTTTGTAGCAGGCCTGTTTATAAATTGCAAAAGGTATTATCGGCTTTTCTTAAAAAATATGGATCACCTCCAAAAGAGTTGGTGATTCTATAGTGTGGCCTCATTTATTCCGCTGAAAGTTTTTTCAGCAAAGAGATAATTTCCCATGAAAACCCTTCTTTGCGGCATGGAAATATCGCATTATTTGTAAATACCGGATCCTTTTTCAGATCATATCTGGAGGAAAGAACCGCCTTTTCCCAGAGCCCGGTATGGGAAATAGGGGAATAGTATGCCGGAACAGGCGTTATCCCGCTCTCTTTGACGGTTTTTATCGATTCAATTATAGAGCCGGTATCCTGGCCAGGGAGACCGGCGAGCAGGTATGCCCCGACCTGATTTTTTGAAAATCCTGCTTCTTTTAAGAATAAGACTGCCTGTTTGAATTCAGCTTCGGAAACCTTATGGTCAAGATCGCTTCTTCTATCAAAAAGTGTTGTTTCCAGTCCAAGCCTTACGGTCTGAAAGCCTGCCTTAAACATAAGATCCGCTGTCTGGCCTGATATTTCTCTTATGTGAATTGCGTTCGGAGTGTGAAACCGGACATTGATCCTGCTTTCGATTATCCCTTCAAGGATTGGAATCGCATGGTTTTTTGCATCCGTCAAAAATGCGTCGTCATAGAGGGCAAAATCTTCAACTTTGTATTTTACGCGCCAGTGCATGATTTCATTTATGACTGATTCCGGAGTTCTGATCATCCGTTTGGGATTAAGAAAATGAGATGCGCAGTATGAACAGGAGAAAGGGCAGCCTCTTGATGTAAGTATCGGAATAAAAGCAATTTTATTTTCCAGATCGAATGCAGGATAGGGATAAGAATCAAGCTCTTTGGGATCAAATTTCATGTCGGTAGAAAATCCGGTATATTCTTTTATGAGTTCAAGGATGAATTTTTCTCCTGCTCCGGCAAAAACCCTGTCTGCGCCTGAATGTTTAACCGCATGGTCATGACAAAGAGTCGCGTATATGCCTCCGAGAAGAACCGGAGCCGAAGGAAAGGTTTCCCTGAGAACTCTTATTGTTTCAAAGAGACCGGGGTACCAGTATGTCATGTGGGAGGTAACCAGAATGACATCGGGTTTTGGAACATCCGAAAGGTCTTTCCTTAGCCATTTCCCAGATATTCCATATCTTGAATAATTTCTCGGAATATCTTCAAGCCCTTCGGGTTTCGGAATCGCAGTCTTTAAATATGAGCCTCTTCCATCTGTTTTGGATGAGGTATGCTTTTTAATATCCGGATGAAACCTGTTAAGGCAGTCAACATATGTAACTTTGCATCCGTGCTCTCTTAAAATGGATGCAAGATAGAGCAGACCTATCGGTTTTGCCCAGTAATCATAGGCCGCAAAATCGTGTATCCACGGATTAACGAGAAGGATATTTGGGGTGTCTGAAATCACGTGAAGAATATCGAATCCATATTGACGGCTTTATAAAAAGCACAATTTTTACCACGAAGACCACGAAGAGCACGAAGAAAAAAATGGAATATAAAATTCTTACGCTTTTATGCGTTTAATGAGTCCATCACCTTTGTCTGTTGAGAAATATTTCATGGATGTTTTTTTAAGTTCTCTGCGGCTGAATAAAATGGCATAAGTGTCAACGGAAGTTGCTTCCGACATCATGCGGACGGTTTTCCTGCATAATTCTTCGTTTCTGGCATGCACCATCGTATAGAGGTTATACGGCCATTTTTCGGTGGGATTGCGCCTGTAACAGTGTGAAACCTGCCTGAAGGATGCGAGCTTTTTGCCGACCTCCTCGATACGCTCCTCCTCGACTTTCCACGCCGCCATAGCATTCGACTCGAATCCCGAGTTCTGGTGTCGCAGAGTTGCGCCGAACCGCCTTATTACGCCTTTTTCACAGAGCTTTTTAAGGGTCAAAATGAGGATTTCTTCAGTGATATCAAGCTGTTTTGCTATTTTAGCGTAAGGCCGCTTCACAACGGGAATGTCGCCCTGTATTGAAGAAACAATCTGTTTTTCGAATTCGGTCAGCATACGGCTGATATAGGAAGGAAGCGGGTAAAAAGTCAAGGCATTTGTGCAGCGCGGATGACTGTGAAGAGCCACTGCGTATCCGCCAACCACCGGATATTTTACTTTCTCAGTGTTGTGATTTTGCGCTTCGGAACCGCGGTATGGGATGGGGCATTCCGCATTTGACATACCCAGTAATTTGGTGTATTTTTCACGGCATAATTCCCGGGTAATCGGGGGCGGAAACAGGAAACTTTGCAAAAAGACTAAAATGGAAAGCAAAAAGAATGAAATATACGTTCTCTGCCCCAGGGCAGGAAATCCACGCAAACACATTGTTGTATGCCGGCAGTGTCGTTACCGGAAAAGATGTAATGCATATCAGGGATATTTTCAGCCCGGGCTGCCTTTTTTACAAAGATCCGGGCATTACAGGATGAAATAAAACAGGAAATTTTACCGGTAAATTACAGGCGCTCATTTTGATTAACCGGTTGTGCCGGCTCATATACAAATATGAATTGAACCGAAAAAGCGAGCGCATTACCCTCTGCTTGTGGCGGGTTAGCGAGCGAATTAGAAACAGACACTATTCCTTGCGGTCGAAGATTCCCAGCTGCAAGCAGTGAGAAATCTTCAACGAGAGGGTGAATTATTAAAGCAAAGACGGTAAACGGGAAATGGGTTGTTTACCTGATCCGATGTTCCGATAAATCTTTGTATTGCGGGATAACCAATAACCTGAAAAACCGTTTGGCATCACACAATACAGGCAGAGGCGCCAGATATACAAGATCCCGGAGGCCCGTTAAACTGGCCGGTGCCAGCTCGGAAATGACGAAAAGCGACGCGCTTAAACTGGAATACCGGATTAAGCAGGCGCCTCCCGGCAGTAAAATCTCCGAACTTAAAAAAAGCGTGAATCAGACGCCATGCCTGCAAAACAGCGGTAACAGCCAACAAAGTCATGAACGCCGCCATCAGAAACAACCCGAATAGCATCTTGTAAATCTCCTCCGAATATGAATCGATCAAATCAAAATATGCCAAGTTTTTGCTTGACAAAGAAGGGCCTGTTCTTTTAATAAAAGCCATGCAAAATAAAGAAATCGGGCTGGATATCAGGCAGAATCTTACGGCTGCCGACAGGGCATCCTTTACGAACTGGTGTTGGTCCGGATAACAGACTCTAAGGTGTGCCGCTTGCGATCTGTATATAAAGCCGCTAACTTGAGCCCGCTGTGAATTCAACGGACTCAAGCTGTTTTTTCTATACAAGGCAAATTCTTTTGATAAGAAGAGACGGAATGAAACCGAAAGCGATTTTACTGCCGGCCGGAGAGATGCCACGCCAATGGTACAACATCCTGGCGGATATAAAACTCAACCCGCCCCTCGGCCCCGACGGCAAACCGATAAGCCCGGATATGCTGTCGCCGGTTTTCCCGATGAACATAATCGAACAGGAGGTCAGCACGCAGCGCTGGATCGATATTCCGGAGCCGGTTCTTGACGTTTACAGCATCTGGCGCCCGAGTCCTTTAATAAGGGCAACCGCCCTGGAAAAAGTCCTGGGTACGCCGGCACGCATCTATTATAAGAATGAGGGATGCAGCCCCCCCGGCAGCCATAAACCCAATACCGCTGTTGCCCAGGCATATTACAACAAACAGTTCGGCATAGAACGCATTACAACGGAAACAGGCGCAGGCCAGTGGGGCAGCGCTCTTTCTTTTGCATGCGCCCAGTTCGGCCTTGAGTGCAAGGTCTACATGGTGCGTGTCAGTTTCGAGCAAAAACCTTACCGCAAAACAATGATGGAGGTATGGGGCGGAAAGTGCATCCCAAGCCCCAGCACGGAGACCAAAGCCGGACGGGATGCCCTTGCCCGTGACCCGAACACGCCGGGGAGCCTTGGGATAGCAATAAGCGAAGCGGTTGAAGCTGCGGTAAGCGATACCACAGGCAAGACCAGGTATTCCCTGGGCAGTGTGCTCAACCATGTCATGCTCCATCAGACCATAATCGGGCTGGAAGTAAAAAAGCAACTTGCAATGGCCGGAGAGTATCCGGATATAATTATCGGATGCGCCGGAGGCGGCAGCAACTTTGCCGGGCTCGCCTTCCCCTTTGTTCTTGATAAGATCAACGGCAAAAAAATCGAAATTTATCCCGTGGAGCCCCAGGCATGTCCATCCATGACCCGCGGACTCTTTATCTACGATCACGGCGACACCGCCCGTTACACTCCGCTTCTTGCGATGCACAGCCTCGGGCACATGTTTGTGCCGCCCCCGATCCACGCAGGAGGCTTGCGTTACCACGGCATGGCTCCGACAGTAAGCCAGCTTGTGGAAGAAGGCCTGGTTACACCGAAGACCGTAAGCCAGCTCTCATGTTACGAAGCCGGGGCTCTTTTTGCAAAAACCGAAGGTTTTATCCCGGCGCCGGAAACCACACACGCCCTTGCCCAGACGATCGCCGAGGCGCGCCTTGCTAAAGAAGAAGGTAAGGAAAGGGTGATTGTCGTGAACTTCAGCGGTCACGGCCTGCTTGATCTTGCCGCTTATGAACGATATATGGCAGGAGACCTGAGGGATGTATCTCTGAGCGATGACGAAATCGCCGGGCTGAAAGATGCGATAAAGGGCCATCCGGCGCCTGAGCGGCTTAAGAGCATCAGAAAATGAACCCTGATGATCTCGATATCCGCTGTCCGTGTCTTGGAAGTTCTGTGCGCTTCGGCTACTGCCGCACATGCGGCGACAGCCGAAGCCCATGCTTCAAGATTTTCGACTGCTGGTGGGAACGCTTTGATGTTGTCGCCTACTTTAAAGACATGCTTTCAGAAGAAGAATTTATGCAACTGACCATGTCCCGGCCGAAGCCTAAAGTATCGAGCCTGCTTGAGCTTATTGAACAAATCCGCCGGAATGCGGCAGGCAGAGAAACCGATCGATTATTTTGTTGAAATCGGTCGTTTCGTATGATAGGAAATGTTTAATAAATTAAGTCCTGGTAAGAAAGTTTAATTTTATTTCGGAGATTCATATGGACAACTGGACATTCGGGTTTACGATGATCACTGTCGGCATGGGAGGCACGGTTGCGGTTCTTGCGCTGTTTGCCGTTTTCATGGTTCTTCTTAAAAAAATTTTTCCGTTCCGGGAAGAGGAAGCCAAATAATCTGCTTAAAAGAGAGGATTTGCAATGTTTAATGCGATTTTGAATGGATTGAGCGGTCTTGGAGCAGGTTTTGTCAATATGCACTGGTCCAACCCTGTTATGATTGCGCTTGGATGTCTTCTTCTTTATCTGGGCATAAAAAAAGATGTAGAGCCGCTTTTGCTTGTGCCGATAGGGTTCGGAGCTATTCTTGTCAATATTCCTCTTGCTGGTCTGATGGGAGAAGAGGGCTTCTTAAGAACAATTTATGACATGGGTGTCGCCAATGAATTGTTTCCTCTTCTCATATTTATAGGAATAGGAGCAATGACGGATTTCGGTCCTCTCCTGGAAAACCCGAAGATATTTCTATTAGGAGCTGCCGGGCAGTTCGGTATTTTTCTGACTATCGGCCTTGCTCTCTTTTTCGGTTTCACCAAGCTGGATGCCGTTGCTATCGGCGTAATTGGCGCCTGCGACGGGCCGACGGCAATCTATGTGACGGCAAAATATGCTCCGCATCTTCTGGGCGCCGTTTCGGTCGCTGCATATTCCTATATGTCTCTCGTCCCGGTAATCCAGCCTCCTATCATGAGATTGCTGACTACCAAAAAAGAACGGTTGATCAGGATGGATTCCGGCGCACAACCTGCATCAAAAACGGCCAAAATCGTTTTTCCAATAGTAATCACTGTTGTCGGAGGATTCATAGCTCCAAAGGGCCTGCCTCTTCTTGGAACAATCATGCTGGGCAACCTTATGAGAGAATCCGGTGTGGTGAGCCGGCTCGCAAAAGCTTCCGAGAACGAAATTGCCAATGTCGTGACGCTGTTTCTGGGAATATCAATCGGGGCCACAATGTCCGGCCCGCTTTTTTTAAAGCCGCAAACTCTTCTTATCCTGGCTTTCGGTTTCCTTGCCATCTGTCTTGATACGGCCTGCGGTGTTCTGTTCGGAAAGCTCATGAACGCTATGACAGGCGGAAAGATCAATCCGCTGATCGGAGCAGCCGGCATTTCAGCCTATCCGATGGCCGCGCGGGTTGTGCAGAAGGAAGGCCGGAAGTACAATAAGTTTAATTTTCTTCTTATGCACGCAGTCGGCGCCAATACCGGCGGACAGGTCGGATCTGTGATAGCCGCCGCAATCATGCTGTCTGTGCTTCAGGGGATGGGACTCATTCCGTAAAACCTGCGCGAATATGTCCCTCCTGAGTAGTTACAAGTAATCATGATGGAAAAGTATTTTTCCCTTTTATACGATGCGGCGGGACGGCATAAGCGCCTGATCGCGGCGGTGCGGGTTTCGGCTTTAACTACTACCCCTCAAGGGGGTGCTGAAAAAAGTCCCGTTTATCGGGGTTAGGTTCTATCCGTATGAAAAGCGCGAAAAGGAAATTATCATGCCCGGTAATAATGATATCGATCAGGTCAGAGAGATTATCCGGCTGTTCCTTAAGTCGAAAAAAATATTAAAGATATACCCTCCCAACAATCCTCTGTGTGTCAACATTACGGATGCATGTTTTGGCAAGTTTTCCGAATTCTTCAATTTCCGGGAAAAACTGAGCCTTCAGATAAGTCAGAACGACATATTCTATGATTCCGAAGCGGTATATTCCAATGCCGAGAAGGAAGATAACCTCGCGCTTTTTTTCTTTAAAGACGGTTTGAGGGAAATCACCTTTAAAAGGGGATTGTCGCGGGAGGATATGGATGATTTTCTCAAAATCATATCCTTTGATTTCAGCCGCGATGCAGTGGACGATGATACAGTGACGCTGTTATGGGAAAAAGATTTCCAGAACATACAGTACATTGTTGATGAGATCACCCTTTCCGATGAGGAAGATTACGAAACACGGGCGGTTGCGGAAATAGAGGAGAAGAGCTCCGATGAAGAGAGTCTTCTGAAGGCATATGAAGATACATTAAAGAATGGCGAGTCGGTTAAGGAAGTGGAAATAGCCCCCCTGACGGATAAAGACCTGCAGGATCTGGCCGGTGAATTTGAAAAGGATACACTCGACAAGACAGGAAAGCTGGTTGAAATTCTGTTCGAAATGTTTTTGCTGTCCGAAACAGAGGGTGATTTTGACGATCTTGCCGGCTTTTTTGCCGGCGTGATTGAATATGTATTGAGCAGGGAGGACATCGACACTGCGACCGGCATACTCTTGAAGCTGAATCACCTGAAAGATGCGAAGGGCATTTCAGATGAAATCAGAAATTGCTCAAAAAAAATTCTTGTAAATATCAGTACGGAAAAAATCATAAATCTTCTGGGGAATATACTGGACGGCGGCAGTAGGATAAAGGATAAAAAAATAGGAGATTTCGTCAAATGCCTCGATGTGCAGGCTATCCCGCCCCTGATAATGATACTCGGAGAGCTGAAGAGAATTCACTCCAGAAAGCTGGTTGTCGAAGCGCTAGTAATCCTGGGCAGAAAAGACATGGTCTCACTTGCAGAAAGGTTGAACGATTCCCGCTGGTATGTGGTAAGAAATATTATATATGTCCTGAGAAAGATCGGGGACAGGAAAGCTGTGGATTATCTTTTAAAGTCCATCAAGCACGGCGATGCCAGGGTAAAGAAAGAAGTGATAAGGGCTTTAGGAGAGCTCGGGGGGGCCGAAGCGCTCCGGGCGTTGCGGAATTGCCTCGACGATCCGGATTTTCAGGTAAAATCGGCTGCGCTGACGGAGCTCGGCAATATCGGGTCTGATGCCGCAAAACGCATCCTTTTAAACAGGATTGCAGGCAGGGATTTCGGGGCAAGGGATTTTGAAGAGAAGAAGAAATATTTTAAAATAATTTCAAAATGGAAAGATGACGAGGTCTGCAACTTCATGGCTGACATTATCGGGAAGAAAACTTTTTTCGGCAGAACCAGGAATTATGAAAACAGGGCATGCGCCGCATACTGTCTCGGTATGATCGGAAACAAGGAATCTCTTCCGCTTCTGGACAAGCACAGGAATGACGGCAACAAGTTGTTCAATGAGTTTGTAACAGAGGCTATCAAGCAGATCGAACATGAAAAATAATCAGGAAATAGAGATTAATAAGACGGCCAGAGATTTGCTTAACCAGCTTTCGGCTCTTCTGCGCACCTCCCAGATCCACGATACCGGCAATGAGGCTGTCATTTCGGGCATTGACAGGCTTGTATCGATTGTGAATGAGCTTATCGGTAACCAGCGAACTGTAAGTTTAAAACTGAGAGGCGAATATTTTTATTTGAACGACTTGCGCATAAGATATTCCCTGGAGCATCTCCTTAACTTTGATTTTCTCACAAGGGAATTCAAAAAACGGGAACTGGGCAGTGTGATCTTCATGAGCAATGTAGGTCATGAAGATATAAAAACTTTTATCGGGGCTTTCATTTCTTCCTCCTTTTCCCAAAAACCGTTTGACGCAATAGAAAAAAAGATGTCGGCGGTTCAGTCCGTTGCGGTTGAGAAGCTGATGAAAATCGCCGAAACCGAATCACTTGATCCAAGGAAGATGGTCAGGAAGACTTATTTTAATGCAGTAACATGCGCTGCCGGCATAATCAGGAAAATCCGGGCCGGAGAAAAAGTAAGCTTGAAAACAGCTAAAAGAATTGTAGCATTGGTGGTTGACCAGATAGTTGAAGAAGAGCAGTTGCTGCTGGGAATGGCTGCGATAAGGGACTATGATGAATATACATATCACCATTCCGTGAATGTGAGCATACTTTCGGTGGCATTGGGACAGCGGCTGGGTTTGGACCGCAAAAGGCTGACCGACCTGGGGATGATGGCCTTGTTCCATGACATTGGAAAGATAAATGTTCCAAATGAAATCCTCAACAAACCCGCGAGTTTTGATGAGGAGGAATGGAAGATTATCAGAAAGCATCCATTCTGGGGCGCCAAAGCTTTATTGAATCTCAGAAAGATCGATGAGTTTTCGGTAAAGCCGGCCATCGTTGCGTTTGAGCACCACCTCAATTACGACATCAGCGGTTATCCGAAACTCCGCGGGCGGTTTGAGCTTGATTTCTTCAGCAGGATAATATCGGTGGCCGACTGGTATGATGCCATAACATCCGCAAGGGTGTACACGAGGACTCCATTGCCTCCCGACAAGGCTCTTGCGGTCATGCTTGAGAATTCCGGCACCAGGCTGGATCCTCTCCTGCTCAAGTTTTTCATCAACATGGTCGGAATCTTTCCCATAGGCACGATTGTCATGCTGAATACGAATGAGCTGGGTTTTGTAAGCGGAACCAACCAGCTATTTTTGAAAAGGCCGAAAATTACGATCATTATCGACAGTGACGGTTACAGAGTGGAGGGAACAACTGTTGATCTCACGGAAAAAGACGAGAAGGGTGAATATATCCGGACAATCATCAAAACGGTAAATCCCGCCAAATACAAGATGACCATCGCAAAATATCTCATGTAAATAAACTGAAGAGTACCGTATTTTACCAAAAAAATAAATCAAGCGGTAAGTCTCAATC
>CAYVMK010000040.1:0-10725 GCA_964452445.1 uncultured Desulfonema sp.
CTGAATGTTTTCAATAGGCCTTTCTTCGTGACTTTGTGCCTTCGTGGCGAAAAATAGAACTTTTTACGAGTTCATCAAAGCTGATGTATGAAAAATGACCTGTTGGCATATGAAATGGCTGCCTGTGAAAAAGGCTATGCGAAGATAGCGGGCATAGATGAGGCAGGCAGGGGACCTATTGCCGGCCCTGTTGTTTCAGCAGCAGTAATTATTCCCCTACCATCCCATATAGAAGGTGTTACAGATTCAAAGCAATTGACACCCAAAAAGCGCGATCTGCTGTACAAAAAAATATATGAACATGCCGTTTCCGTCGGTATAGGAATAGTTGATCCGGCGGAAATTGAGCGCATAAATATTCTCAGGGCATCGCTCCTTTCCATGGCAATGGCGGTCAAAAACCTTTCGCCGCAACCCGATTTTCTTCTTGTTGACGGAATTTTTCAAATCCCTTATGCTCTTCCGCAGATGGCCGTTCTCAGGGGCGATTGCCTGAGTTTATCCGTTGCCGCAGCATCAATTATCGCAAAGGTTACACGGGACAGGCTCATGGAAAAATATCACTGCGAATATCCCGAATACGGATTTGACAGACACAAAGGATATCCCACCAGGGAACATAAAGAAGCGGTACGCAGATTCGGATGCTGCCCGATTCACAGGAAAAGCTTTAAGGGGGTCAGAGAGAATTTATAAATCGTACCCCGACATGGCATAAGATCGTATGTTATAAAAAGGTCTCCCCGGAGGAATTGAATATATGCCGTCAAAAGATCAGCAATTCGGAAAAGAGAGCGAATCAACGGCTGTAAGGCATCTTAAAAAGAAGGGATACAAAATTATTGAACAGAATTACCGGACAAAGCTTGGGGAAATCGACATAATCGCAAAGGAAAAAAACACCATAGTATTTGTCGAGGTAAAATCGAGAAAATCAGTCAGCTACGGAAATCCCAAACATGCGGTGACCCCGAAAAAAATGAGAAAGATATCGATGGTTGCTCTCTACTTTTTAAAAGTTACGAATCAGAGCGATTCAAAAGCAAGATTCGATGTTGTTTCAATAAGTCCCGGAGGGAAAGATCCTGAAATAGAGATTATAAAAAATGCCTTCGACCTCGCATATAAATAATTCCGGACCGGACGCCGCATCCGGAACTCTCTACGTGGTTGCGACTCCGATAGGAAACAGAGATGACATCACCTTAAGAGCCTTGTCGGTTCTAAAGGATGCCGATCTTATCGCAGCGGAAGACACACGCCATACTGGAAAGTTTTTATCCCTTCACAACATTAATGCCCGTTTAATATCGTATCACGAATATAACGAAAGAGAGAGAACTCCCGGCCTGATAAACAGGCTTAAAAACGGGTCGTCCGTTGCTCTTGTATCAAGCGCCGGAACTCCCGCCATTTCCGATCCCGGGTACCGCCTGATAAAAGAAGCCATCGCAGCCGGGATAAATATCGTCCCTGTTCCCGGGGTATCGGCCGCTGTTGCAGCCTTATCGGTATCAGGTCTTGCGACGGATTCGTTTATCTTTATCGGCTTCTGCCCCAAAAAAAAGGAAAAGCGCCTCGATCTGCTCAGAGAGCTGAATAAAGAAAAGAGGACGATCATATTTTATGAATCTCCCAGAAGAATTCTCCGGCTTATTGAAGAAATAGAATCCGTAATGGGCGAAAGGTTTTCAGTTTTATCCCGCGAGATAACGAAGATTTATGAAGAATTTATCAGAGGAACTCTATCTGAAATTCTCACCGTTTTAAAACAGCGTCCGGAAATAAAAGGCGAATGCACCCTTCTCGTATCAGGCTGTGAAGAAAAAGAAGTTTCTTCTCCGGAAATGATCACGAAGAAGCTGAAGGAAAGTATCTGTTCAAACGAAAAACCCCTGTCCGTTCTTGCAAAAGAAACGGCAAAAAAATTCGGCCTCTCCAGGAAACAGGTATATGAAGAGGCTTTGAGGCTAAAAAATGAGCAATCTTGATCCAATTTTTTCACCAAAATCGGTGGCTGTAATAGGCGCCTCTACCACGCAGGGCAAGGTGGGGCATGATATTTTCGCAAACATTTTAAAAGGAGGTTATACAGGAACCCTTTATCCTGTGAACCCATCCGCAAAATCGGTATTAAGCGTGAGGGCATACCCGGGACTGAAGGAAATCCCTGACGATATAGACCTTGCAATGATAATTTTACCCCCGGCGGTTGCGGTTAAAGCGGTTCACGAGGCGGTTGAAAAAAAAGTTAAAGGCATTGTAATCGTATCGGCCGGTTTCCGCGAAGTAGGCAGCAAGGGACTTGAAATTGAAAATGAAATCGTTTCGGTTTGCCGTAAAGCCGGGATTCGGGTTGTAGGCCCCAACTGTCTTGGCGTAATCAACCCCAACCCTCTGGTAGGGCTTAATGCCAGTTTTTCGGCGCGCATGCCTAAATTTGGGAATATATCATTCATTTCCCAAAGTGGCGCACTTTGCACCGCGGTGCTGGATTTTGCCGCGGACAGGGATTTCGGTTTCTCAAAGTTCATTTCAATAGGGAATAAAGCAGATGTAGATGAGCTTGACCTTCTGCTATACCTCCATCAGGATACCGATACCGAGGTAATTATGATTTATCTTGAAGAGCTTCGGCGCGGACCCGAGTTCATTGAAGCTGTGAATAAAATCACATCGGGGGATTTCAGGCCTACACCGGTCATCGCAATCAAATCTGGAAGAACAAGCGCCGGCGCTCTGGCTGCCGCATCACATACTGGCGCTCTGGCCGGCACGGAAGCGGTATATGACGCCATTTTCAGGCAGTCAGGCATAATCCGGGCGGATTCAATCGATGAGCTCTTTGATTTTGCAAGCGCCTTTGCCTATAAAAATGAAAATGAGGTCGGGAAACTGAGAAGAAAGGTTCCGACAGGCAACAGGATTGCTATTGTCACAAATGCCGGCGGTCCGGGTATCGTTGCAACCGACATGACTGTCTCATCCGGTTTGGTCCTTGCAAAATTCGCGGAAGAAACGGTTGAAGCGCTTTTAAGCCATCTTCCAATGACTGCCAATGTCCACAACCCCGTAGACATTATTGGTGACGCGGCTCAGGATAGATATGAAAATGCGCTCGCCGCCGTAATCAGGGACGAAGGTGTTGACGGGGCTCTTGTCATACTTACCCCGCAATCAATGACAAATGTCCTCGGCACCGCTGAAGCCATCGCAAGAATCGCAAGGCGTTCCAGCAAGCCGGTCCTCTGCTGCTTCATGGGCATTTTTGACGTATCCGCAGGCGTAAAATACCTTCAGGAACATGGAATTCCGGTTTTCAGATTTCCTGAAAATGCCGCTAAGTCTCTCGGAGCTCTCTATCAATATTCAACATGGCTTAACCGCCAGCAGCTCGCGCCATATGACCTTAAACATGACAAAGAACGCGCGGCTGCAATCATTAAAAACTGTATTGCCGAAGGCAAATTGAAACTGGGCGAGATTGAAGGCGGGAAACTGCTGGAATGTTACGGGTTTAAGATTCTTCCTGCCGGGCTTGCAAAAACAAGGGATGAAGCCGCAGAAATTGCTGAAACACTTGCCTTCCCTGTCGCAATGAAGATTGTTTCTCCCCAGATTCTTCACAAATCCGATGCAGGCGGAGTGGCTCTCGGAATTGAGAGCAGGGAGAATGTGTTGAAAACATTTGATGAAATAATAAAAAAGGCATCAGGGTTTGACTCAAAGGCTGAAATCAAAGGCATCCTGATTCAGAAAATGGCAAAAAAAGGAGAGGAAGTCATTCTCGGAATGAACAGGTATCCGATTTTCGGCTCCCTCCTCATGTTCGGGCTCGGCGGAATATTTGTTGAGCTTTTTCAGGATGTCGTGTTCAGGCTTGCTCCTGTGTGCAGAAACTCCGCGCGCAGGATGGTCCGGAGCATAAAGGGATACAAGCTCTTCAGGGGATTCAGGGGAAGACCGGTTTGCGATATCGAATCTCTCGAAAAAGCTGTTGTCAGCCTTTCGGAAATGTGCCTGAATCATCCTGAAATATTGGAAATGGATATAAACCCTCTTCTTGCCCATGAACAGGGCTCAACGGTGGCCGATTGCAGGATAATTCTGAGAGCGACAGATGTTCAAAAATAGGCCGGTATTTCCGGTTATTCTTGCAGTGCCGGAACGTGAAAGAAATCTTAAGGGAAGAAAGAAGGTTGAAGCATTAAGCGCCCTTGCAAGATTTGCGCTTGAAATTTCTTCCCGGAAAAGCGGAGTCATTCCCGGCTGCCTTACTAAGAATGAGAACGGCGCGCCTGTTCCTTTTGACGGCAATTTCTGGTCTGTCACTCACAAAACCGAATATGTGGGCGGAGTAATTGCGCAGACGGAAACAGGCATTGATATTGAAAAAATCAAACCCTGCTCAAAAGCTCTATGCAACAAAATTGCCGGTCCGCGGGAATGGGCTCTTTCGGATTCGGACAGGGAGATTCTTTTTTTCCGTTTCTGGACTTCCAAAGAAGCCGTATTAAAGGCCGCAGGTATGGGAATAAGCGGCCTTTCAGGCTGCCGCATTGAAAAGATATCAAGCGACAAATCCCTTATCATAAACTATAACGATAAAATCTGGGAGATCAGGCACCATTTTTTCGGACACCACATCGCCTCGGTTGTAACCAATGGCTTTGAAATTGAATGGACTCTTTTGGAACCCTCTATTTCAGGAGAATTATTGTGCAAGTAACATTTTACGGCGCCGTGAGAGAAGTGACAGGCTCGATGCATCTGATTAAAACCGAATCGGACGGCATTCTGCTTGATTGCGGCATGTTTCAGGGCCGCAGAAAAGACACGGAGAATAAAAACAAATCATTCCCTTTTGATCCCAAATCAATATTAACTCTTGTTCTTTCCCACGCGCACATAGATCATTCGGGAAGGATTCCTCTTTTAACCAAAAACGGCTTTACCGGCCGTGTAATATGCACACGGGCAACTGCTGATGCCTGCGCATATCTTTTACTCGATTCGGCGCATATCCAGGAATCTGATACAAATTACTTGAATTATAAATCCCTTCTAAATGTCCTGTTATTAAAGAGCAATAACTCAGACCATAATAAAAGCAAAAAAAACAGAAGAAACGAAATCGCAAATATGTTAAAGATCGAAGGCAACAAACTTAACATCGAACAAATAAAAGCATTAATGAAGGAAAATCATCTTGACCGAATAAGCCCGCTTTATACAATTGAAGAAGCTGAAAAGGCCCTCCAGTGTTTTGCCGGCTATCCCTATCGCGTGCCTGTGGAAATCGGACTAAACACAACCTGCACATTTTATGAAGCGGGGCATATTCTTGGATCTGCCCTCTCTTTAATTAAAATAAAAGAAAAAGACCGCTGGTTTACGGTATGTTATACCGGCGATATAGGAAGATACGACAAGCCTATAATAAAAAACCCGAATGCCTTGTTCCCCGAAGAAGACAGTAATATAGATCTTCTCATCATTGAAAGCACCTATGGGAATCGAGAACATGAACCCATATCAGATTTAAAGCCTCAGCTTAAAAAAGTTATAAACGATACTGTAAAACGCGGGGGAGTTATAATTATTCCGGCCTTTGCATACGGAAGGACCCAGGAACTGCTGTATATTCTTCATGAACTGTATGATAAAGGCGAAACGCCAAAACTCCCGGTGTATGTTGACAGCCCGCTTGCATCAAAGATAACAAAAGTTTTCGGGGAACATCCGGAAGTTTACAGCAGCGAGACAATAGATACGTTTCTTTCGAAAGGAGAAAATCCGTTTTCGTTCGAACAGGTAAATTTCACCTCTTCAGTAGATGAATCAATGACGCTTATGAGGGATAACACCCCGCATATTGTAATTTCTGCATCGGGAATGTGTGAAGCCGGAAGAGTTCTCCATCACCTCCGGTACAAGGCGCATAACCCTGACAACACAATTCTCATAGTCGGTTTTATGGCCGAAAACACGCTCGGACGCCGTATCCAGGATTATGGAATTGCATATGAAGAATCCGGCAGAAAAGGTGAAGCGCCTGTTATAAAGATCCTTAACAAGGAATATCCCCTTAATGCCCGTGTTGTAAAACTTGGCGGTTTCAGCGCTCACGGTGATAAAAATGAAATGCTGAGATTTTTAAAAGAATCTAATCTTAAAATTAAAAGAATCGCTGTCGTCCATGGTGAAGAAGAACAGACACTCTCTTTTACCGGTTTTCTCACGCAGGCAGGATATTCCGCTTTTGCTCCCAGGCCGGGTGACACAGTCGAAATAGAATAATATGAAACCCAGCAACAACGAACTCTCATTTTCAGCCGCGCTTTTTACAGTCTTTCTCTGTATTATTTTCGGCGCAAATTACGTTGCAGTCAAAATCGGCCTTGCCGGAATGGGCGTCTTTACTTCCGCGGCATTGCGTTTTGCCATTGCGGCATCGGCCATAGCATTATGGGCGAAACTGACCGGCCGGTCATTCTCACTGAAAAAAGGACAGGCTCATCAAATATCAATTCTTACAATCATTTTTACCGTCCAGCTTTCCCTTTTCTACTTTGGAATGAGCAGGACAAGCGCCACTCATGCAACTCTTGTTTCCAATTTTTTGCCGTTTTTTATCCTCTTTCTGGCTCATTTCTTCATTCCCGGAGACAGGATAACAATACGAAAATTTACAGGGATTTTACTTGGGTTTACAGGGATTCTTCTGATCTTTCTTGAAAAAGAGAACGGCGCTTCCGGTTTGAAAACCGGAGATATCATCATTTTTACGTCTTCATTCATTTGGGCCTGCAACACGGTTTATGTCAAGAAAATCATAAACGGTTTTCATTCATTCCAGCTTGTTTTTTATCCCATGGCGATTTCTGTCCCGTTTTTTTTTATTGAAGCCCTTATCTGGGATGAAAGAATGCTCTTTAATTTCGGACCCGGAGTGTTTTCCTCTCTTATTTATCAGAGCATCATAACCGCATCATTCGGATTTGTGGCGTGGAACAATCTTCTTAAAAATTACGGCGCAACCGACCTCCATTCATTTATTTTCATTATTCCCGTTGCCGGAGTCTTTTTCGGCGGGCTCCTGCTTTATGAACCTATAACTTATCAAATAATATCCGCCCTTATTCTGATTGCTTCAGGAATTCTGGTTGTCCGGTTAAAACCGGCTGTAACGCCTGTATTTCCATTGGGAAGGGGACTGTAGAGAAAGGAAAGACTTTATATGAGCGAAATAAGAATGACAGGAGAAATAAGAACCGATTACGATTGCGAAACATCCGGCCTTCCGGCGGAAAGATGGGGAGAAGCTGTTTTCAGAATTGCAGACCGGGAGATCATAATGGAGGTAAGCGTTGAAAAAAGCATTACGGTCGCTATTATGATAGGGGAAGATACGAGATGGAAGGGAACTCTTGAAGGCCTTAAAAATCTTTTAAAAAGCGAAATTAAAACGCGATAGGTCAAGTCAAGTTTTTTATCATCTCACCGCCTTTATCCTGTTAAACAGGGCATGCCCTGCCCCGTCGAGGGGGAGGCATTTCGGATTTTTTACGAAGTCATCTTCCCGGAGCGCACAACCAATTTTTTCGACAAATTTTTTGGAAAATCATCATTTTTTTAAACGCTACCGCTTCAAAATTCTCTGTTTCCGGACATCTATATATTTGCATATATGTATTTATTCTGTATAGTCAACAAAGTTGAAGTTAAACTGCAAAGGGGGGGTTCCGATGCACATTTTTTTCAAACTGGCGGCAGCTCTTGTTCTGATCTATTTTTCCTACTGCGGTCTGCTTTTTGTCTTGCAGCGACAAGTCCTTTTTCCGCGCTGCATGATAGAAAACCTCCCGCAGGAAAACATGCCCGTGCCTGGAATTGAAAAGGCTTTTCTTCAAACCGGCTCCGGCAAAATTGAAGCATGGTATATGCCTCCTGTTTCAGGTTCGGCAGGCAATCCGGCTCCTGCGGTTATATTCGCCCACGGGAACGGAGAATTGATAGATTTCTGGCCTGAAGAATTAAGGGATTTTACGAAACTGGGCATGGGCGTGCTGCTTGTTGAATATCCCGGTTACGGCCGTTCTGAAGGCTCTCCGTCGCAAAAGAGCATTACCGAAGCATTTGTCTCTGCTTATGACTATATTGCGGCAAAAAAAGGGGTGGATCCTTCCCGCATAATTCTTTTCGGACGTTCAATAGGAGGAGGGGCGGTCTGCGCACTTGCAAAAAAACGTCCTTCCGCGGCTCTTTTACTGATGTCCACATTTACAAGCGTCAGATCTTTCGCATCAAAATATTTTGTTCCCGGTTTCATGATGCGCGATCCGTTTGACAATCTTGAGGCAGTCGGGGCATATTCCGGGCCGATACTGATTATACATGGTAAAGCCGATGAGATTATTCCGTTTAGCCACGGTCTCTCCCTTTCAAAGGCAGCACGAAACTGTAAAATGATCGCCTATGATTGCGGGCATAACGACTGCCCGCCGGATCCGGTTCGTTTCCGGGAAGATATAAAGGTATTTTTGATAAAACAAGGCATTATATGATAAAGGGGCAGAGGCACAGAAAAGCAAGGGGCAAAGGCACAGAAAAGCAAGGGGTAAAGGCACAGAAAAGCAAGGGGCAAAGGCACAGAGGCACAAAGTTAAAATAAGTAAACAGTGAAAAGTGAAAAGTGAATGGTGAAAAGGGATCAGAAGAGCAAAGGGCAAAAGCGCATCTGCATGCGGCGGTGAGCTTCAATCTTTAACACTTCCGTTTGATGATTTGACAATAGAGAACAGTTATCTTATATTTAACCGTAAAAACGAATCGTTAACATAATTATAAATAGTTGTTGAACCCCGGTTCATTATTTTCTAATAAAAGCTGACGGACTCACAAAAGGGCTGAAATTTTTTTGATTTATTACATTTTCATCAGAGTAAATAGACTGAGAGGGGAAAATTATGAAAGTACTTGTAAGCGACAATCTGGATTCAATCGGCATTGAGATGTTTCGGAAGGAAGAGGGGATTGAGGTTGATGTAAAGCCCGGATTGTCTCCCGAAGAACAGAAAAGCATTATCGGGGAGTATGATGCCCTTGTGATAAGAAGCGCCACAAAGGTGACGGCGGATCTTTTAAGCGCTGCGAAACGGCTGAAGGTTGTCGGTCGGGCCGGAATCGGTCTTGATAATGTTGATATACCGGCCGCCACCAAGCACGGGGTAGTTGTAATGAATACTCCCGGAGGAAATGTTATCACTACCGCCGAGCATGCAATTGCCATGATGATGGCTCTGACAAGAAACATTCCCTGGGGCACGTCTTCTCTCAAGGCGGGAAAGTGGGAAAAAAAGAATCTTGAAGGCCGTGAGCTGTTCAACAAGGTGCTCGGGATTATCGGCCTTGGGAAGATAGGCGCCATCGTGGCCGACCGCGCCCGGGGACTTAAGATGCAGGTCATAGTCTATGATCCCTTTGTGACCCCTGAACGGGTGGAAAAGGCAGGATATACAGGTGTCTCCCTTGATGAATTATATCGCAGGTCCGATTATATTACCGTCCATGTTCCAAAATTAAAAGACACCATGGGCATGCTTAACAAGAAAGCATTTGACAGGATGAAGGACGGTGTCATGATAATTAACTGCGCCCGTGGCGGAATCGTTAATGAGGCCGACCTTCATGACGCCTTAAAATCAGGTAAGGTTGCCGGAGCTGCGCTGGATGTTTTTGAGAAAGAGCCGCCGGGGATGTCTCCCTTATTTGAGCTGGACAGGGTAATATGCACGCCGCATCTTGGAGCCTCAACACAGGAAGCTCAGGCAAACGTCGCCTCTGCTGTTGCAGGTCAGATAATTGACTACTTAAAGAACGGCACTATAGTAAATGCTGTTAATGTTCCTTCGATTACGGGAGAGCTTCTGAAAAAAATCGGCCCGTTTCTTTCCCTTGCAGACAAAATGGGCGGCCTTCTTGCCCAACTTTCACCGGGACCTCTCAAGGAAATCATTATTGAGTACACCGGCGATTTCGAAGGGCTTGATATGTCGCCGGTTTCGACTGCTGTTTTAAGAGGCCTCCTTGTGCCTATACTCAAGGATGATGTCAATTTCGTCAATGCCAATTTCATTGCAAAGGAAAGAGGTATAAAGGTAACGGAGACGGCAAGCGCCGAATCGGAAGATTTTATAAATCTTATAACCGTTAAGGGAATTGCCGCGGATAAACCGGTTACAATTGCGGGCACTATTTTCGGGAAGAAAGATGAAAGGATTGTAAGAATAAACAACTTCAGGCTTGAGATGCATCCGAGCGGACATCTTGCCCTTATTCACAATCTTGATAAACCGGGCGCTATCGGCAGCATAGGAACAACTTTGGGCAAAAACGAGATAAATATCGGAAGGATGCAGGTTGGACAGGAAGAAGATGGAGAGAGGAATATTATTCTGCTCAAGACCGATTCTCCTATTCCCGAACCTGTTCTTGAAGAACTGAGAGCGCTTCCTATGGTAAAAAGCGTTATAACACTTGAGCTGTGATGGATAGTGAATAGAGAAGAGGGTCAAAGGCACAGAGGCACGAGAAAGCAAGGGTCAAAGGCACATAGGCACAAAGGCACAAAGTGAGATAGGAACCAGGAGCAAGGGGCAGAGGCACAAATGTTGATTTCCGGAATAAATTAACCGATATTTTCTGATTATTTTGACCAGTAAG
>CAYVMK010000041.1:0-10635 GCA_964452445.1 uncultured Desulfonema sp.
AAACCAAAATACCGAGGACTATAACGAATGCGAAAATATCTGTGCTCATATATTTTTAATTTCTTTATAATTTATGAATCTCTGAAAGACCTTTGAAAAAGGCCCTTTTTTTGTCATTCTCGCGAAAGCGGGAATCCAGAAGATGCTGAAAACACTGGACTCCCGTTTTCACGGGAGTGACGGGATTTTTGACTTTTTACGAGTTCATCAACTTTTTATTTCTTAAAAATCTTCGTGCCCTTCGTGCTCTTCGTGATTAAAAAAATACCTCTTCAGTTTGAGAAAAAGCCGGCTTTGTTTTACTGTTCATCCGAGCTGTTCTTCGGCGATTCTGCGCGCCCATATGTCTGCTTCGAGAATATCAGAAAGCGCCGGATATGCAATAACAAAGTGCCTTCCCATCGTCTTTTCAATAACTTCCGGAATATTTCGAAAGGATATTCTCTTGTTCAAAAACGCTTCAACCGCAACTTCGTTTGCCGCATTCAATACTGCGGGGAGAGTGCCTCCCGTTTTTCCGGCATTGCAGGCAAGGCCAAGACAGGGAAATTTCTCATAATCGGGTTTTTGAAAGGTAAATGTTCCGATTGCTTCAAAATCAGGATGCGGCTGCCCTATGGAAAGACGTTCCGGATAAGACATCGCATATGCTATGGCTCCTTTCATGTCGGGAATACCCATCTGCGCAATAACCGATCCATCCTTATAGGATACCATGGAATGAATCACGCTCTGCGGATGAATAATGACTTCAATATCATCAGGAGAAACTCCGAAAAGATACCCGGCTTCCATGACCTCAAGTCCTTTATTCATCAATGTTGCCGAATCGATGCTGACCTTTCGTCCCATCTGCCATGTCGGATGGTTCATCGCATCTTCCGGCTTGATACGGTCGAATTCGTTTAAGGAAAGATTAAGAAAAGGACCTCCCGAGGCTGTAAGAAATATCTTCTGCATATCTTCTTTGCGCTGCCCGGCAAGACACTGAAAAATTGCGCTGTGCTCGCTGTCTATAGGAAGTATTTTCACACCCTTTTCACCGGCCTTTTTGATGACGATTTCACCCGCCATGACAAGCGTCTCCTTGTTGGCCAGGGCAATGTTTTTCCCTGCATCAATTGCCGACAGCACAGGCATCAGTCCTGCAGAACCGACCATGGCTGCAATTACCATATCGACAGGCGCATATGATGCTGCAGCTCTGTACCCGTCATTTCCAAACAGGATCTCAACACCGCTGCCGGAAATATTTTTTTTCAGCATAAGAGCGCTTTTTTCATCGAAAACAACCGCAAAATCGGGTGAAAATATCCGAATCTGTTCTGCCAGCATAATAATATTGTTTTTCGCTGCAAGCGCTCTGACTCGAAACCTGTCCGGAAACATTTCGGCTATCTTCAAAGCGTTGGTGCCGATTGAACCTGTCGAACCCAGTATCGATATAGATTTCATAACTTTTAATTAGGCCGCCGATTTTCGCCGATATCCGCAGATAATTATTCCATTGTTACTACTCAGGTCGTTTAGGCAGTTAGACTGTAGGTGAACGCTAAAAGCCTAATAGCCTACAGCCTATCCACCTGAGCAGTTACGCCTAAAACAGATATTCCCTGAAAAACCATGCAACCGGAGCAGCAAAGAGAAGAGCATCTATACGATCAAGGATGCCTCCGTGGCCCGGCAGAATTCCGCCCGAGTCCTTTATGCCGGCTGACCGCTTCAATTCCGATTCAAAAAGATCCCCTATTTGTCCTGCAACTCCCGCCGAAATAAAAAAAAGGATGCTCAATCCCCATGAATAAGCAGGCAGAAAAAAATATTTAAAGACAGCCCCTGCCCCAAGGTTTGCAATCAACCCGCCAATGGAACCTTCGATTGTTTTTCCGGGGCTCACTGCAGGACAAAGCTTATGCTTCCCAAGGAAAGAACCTGCATACAACGCGCCTATATCTCCGGCAAATATGACTATCAGTAAAAAGTATATCCATAATATCCCATCCTGGCCGTTTCTGATCAAAACCAGATATGAGAGGAAAAGAGGAATATAGATCAGACCCATAAGCTGTTTTGCAACCAGCCACGGGGCATCCTTATCGGCTGCGAATTTCAAAAGAGAAATCATGCCTGAAACAACGAGGTTGAATGCAATTAAAACCGGCACAATATCCGAAAATTTGCCGTAAACAGCCCATATGATAATTAATCCGATAAGATAAGATAATAAAGGGATGGAACCGGTTCTATGCCCGTTTGCGGAATCAAGCACGATCTTATAATATTCCCAAAGGGCAATAACCGACACAATACTCACAACAACAGCAAACACAAGGCATCCGCCTTTGCTTATAAGCCATATGAGAAACGGAAGAGCTGCAAGACCGGTAATCCAGCGCTTTAAATGCATGACCTGAATCCTTAAAAAGAATCAGTATAGTAAGCCGTTGTATTAAAATAACTGTAACATTGAAATGCCGTGACCGGCATTTCAATGTATTTAAACCTATCTGCGTTCATCTGTGTGAATCTATGGCTGAATAGTTACATAACGAAAAGCACCAACCGAATATAAAAGGGAGGCTCTTTGAAACAAAAATTTTCTACCCGACATTGCCGAACCTGCGTTCGCGTCGCTGAAAATCAATGAGAATTTTAATGAACTCATCCTTTCCGAAATCAGGCCACAAAGTATCGGTGATAAATATTTCAGTGTAAGCTATCTGCCACAGCAGAAAATTGCTTATCCTCATCTCACCGCTTGTCCGGATCAGCAAATCAGGATCCGGCATGCCGCTGGTATAAAGATGATCCGCAACAATCTCGGGCGTTATTGAGTCCGGATCCATTTTACCATCTCTTGCCTTCCCGGCAATTGCCTTCACCATATCTACTATTTCCGCTCTTCCGCCGTAACTTAAAGCAAGATTGAGAATCATTCCTTCATTTTTTTCCGTTAATTCCATTGTCCGTTTTAATGATATCCGAACATCTTCCGGCAGGTTTTCAATCTGCCCGATTGCATTCAGGCGGATATTGTTTTCAATCATCTCCTTTCGTTCGGAATCAAGGAATTTTTTCAGAAGGCTCATCAGCGCGGCAACTTCTATTTCAGGCCGCTGCCAGTTTTCTGTAGAAAAAGCATAAAGGGTCAGAAGGGGAATTCCAATTTCACGGCAGGTTCTTACTATTCTCCTTACGGTTTCGGCGCCGGCCTTATGCCCCTTGATTCTGTTCATGAGACGCTTTTCGGCCCATCGCCCGTTGCCGTCCATTATTATGGCGACATGTCCGGGAAGTTTTGAAACATCAAGGCCGTCGGGAACGGGAGGAGATACGCTAGAATTCAAGGATCTCTTTCTCTTTGTCTTTATAGATATTGTCGACCTGCTTTATATGCTCATCCGTAATCTTCTGAACACGATCCTGTGCTTTGAAGGCATCATCTTCCGAGATCTCGCCATCTTTTTTCAGACTCTTGATAAGCTCATTTGAATCCCGCCTGAGATTACGAACAGCGACTTTGCAATCTTCGCACGTTTTATGCACAACCTTGACCAGCTTTTTCCTTCTGTCTTCAGTCAGCGGCGGAATCGATATGCGAATAATTTTGCCGTCGCTTGAAGGAGTCAGGCCGAGATCGGATTTCATTATGGCCTTTTCAATCTCTTTTATTACGGATACATCCCAGGGCTGGACGGTTATCAGCCGGCTCTCAGGAACGGAAAGAGATGCTATCTGATTAAGCGGGGTGGGAGTTCCGTAATAATCGACCCTTATGCCGTCAAGAATCGACAGGGAAGCACGGCCGGTCCTTACTCTCTTCAATTCATTCTGAAGGGCGCTTATTGACTTGCCCATATTTTCCTTTGCTTCCTCGAATACAGATTCAATCATGGGCTTCACCTCATTTACTGTGGAATAGAACTGTGCTTTTTAATCCTGCTGATCCCGTAAAAAATTCCATTTTCACCACGAAGGTCACGAAGAGCACGAAGGACAATATCCCTTTCAACCATAAATACGTGTGCCTATATCCTCACCGCATATGACCTTTCTTATATTCCCCTTTTTCTTAAGGTTAAAAACCGCGAGCGGCAGATGATTATCCATTGCAAGGGAAATAGCCGTCATATCCATTACTTTAAGCTGTTTTTCAAGGACCTCCATGTATGTTACTCTTTTCAGAAATACGGCATCCTTGTTTATGAGCGGATCGGAATCATACAGTCCGTCAACCTTTGTGGCTTTAAGCAGAATCTCGGCATGAATTTCCTGCGCCCTTAAGACGGCGGCTGTATCGGTTGTAAAGTATGGATTGCCGGTTCCCGCTGCAAAAATCACGGCACGTCCTTTTTCAAGATGACGCACAGCCCTTCTGAGTATATAGGGTTCGGCGACTTCATGCATCGATATCGCGGTCTGGATACGCGTTGCAATGCCTTTTTTTTCAAGAGAATCCTGCAATGCTAGACTGTTTATAACGGTGGCAAGCATTCCCATATGATCTGCGGAACTCCGGTCCATTCCATAAGAGCTTGCGGCAATCCCGCGGAAAATATTTCCTCCTCCGACAACAATGGCTATCTGTATCCCGAGATCGAATATTGACCGGATCTCCTCGGCAACATACTTAATAACATCCGGACTGATTCCGAAGCTCTGATCGCCCATCAGGGCTTCGCCGCTTAATTTCAGAAGAACTCTTTTATATTGTGGAGGTGTCAATGTTTATGATTCTCCGATCTGAAAACGCACAAAACGTTTAATGGTTATATTCTCACCTATTTTCGCGATCAGGTTGCTGAGCAAGTCGGCAACTGTCATATTCGGGTCGCGGACGTACGCCTGATTCATAAGACAACTGTCTTTAAAAAACTTCTCAAGCTTTCCGTCAGCTATTTTTTCGATCATTTTTTCAGGTTTCCCCATTTCTCTTGCCTGAGCACGGTATATTTCCATCTCCCTTTGGATAAGTTCCGGGGATACATCCTCCCTCCTGATACCGACAGGATTGGTTGCAGCAATATGCATCGCTATATTTTTTGCAAATTCTTTGAAATCGTCATTTTTTGCGACGAAATCGGTTTCACAGTTAATTTCAACAAGCACTCCAAGCTTTCCGCCCATATGGATATAAGGCTGGATCGTCCCTTCCGTCATAGCCCTTCCGGCCCTTTTGGCCGCTGTGGCAAGACCTTTTTTCCTCAAATGATCAACAGCTTTCTCCATATCTCCTTCACATACCGAAAGAGCTTCCTTACAATCCATTATACCTGCACCGGTCTTCTCCCGGAGTTGTTTAACAGTTTCTGCGCTTATCACCATCTTGTAATCTCCCGTTTTTATCTTTCTGTAACTACTCAGGTTATTTAGGCTGTAGGTTTTTAGCTAACAGCCTACAGTCTAACAGTCTACAACCTTCAGCCTAAATGCCTACAGCCTATACACTGGGCAGTTGCATCTTTCTGAGTCCATCATCTATTCTTCGCTTTCAATTTCTTCAGATTCTTCCGGAACCGCCCTTTTGATTATTTCGATGACCGGCCCGTCCGAGCCGTTTGAAATGACTTGTCGCTCACCCTGTTTCAATTCCGGCCTTGCTTCGGCAGTCTCGACGGCATCTTCCGTCTTTTTATCCGATTCTGCCTGCTGTTTTTCATTCAACCGTTTTTTCCCTTCGATACAGGCATTGGCTATTCCGGATGAAATAAGCCTTATTGAGCGTATTGCATCATCGTTTCCGGGTATAATATAATCAACATCATCAGGATCACAGTTGGTATCAACAATTGAGACAATGGGAATTCTCAAGCGTTTACCTTCCCGTATCGCTATGGCCTCATTTTTGGGATCAACTATGAATATGGCTCCGGGGAGTCCGTTCATGCTGCGAATACCACCCAGAGTGCTGTCAAGTTTTACCCTCTCTTTTTCATGTTTCAACCGCTCCTTTTTGGGGAAAAGATTGATTGAACCGTCGTTCTGAATGGAATTAAGATAATTAAGTCGGTCGATACCCTGTTTAATAGTCTGAAAATTTGTCAGCATCCCGCCAAGCCACCTGTTATGCACATAAAACATTTCACAGCGATTTGCCTCTTCATAAATCGACTCTTTTGCCTGTTTCTTGGTGCCGACAAAAAGGACCGATTTGCCGTTTGCGACTGTCTCAACTACAAAATCATAAGCTGTTTTGAACATCCGGACGGTTTTTTGAAGATCTATGATATAAATCCCGTTCCTTGCCCCAAAGATATATGGTTTCATCTTGGGGTTCCATCGTTTGGTCTGATGACCGAAATGCACTCCCGCCTCGAGGAGTTCCTTCATTGTAAGATAAACCATTAAATTTCTCCTTTTCTGCTGGTTATTCCACCGCCCCGTTCAACCCCGCCCTAGACTTTCATTTCCTGAAAGCACCATGAGGCAGGTCCAGGGGCGTGTGTGTTATTATAAACTTGACGGCTTCGTAAAAAGTTCAAATTTTACCACGAAGGCCACGAAGAGCACGAAGAAAGAAATAGAATATATAATGTTTTCAACTTCGTGTACTTCGTAGTTTTATAAAATTATTACGCTTTTACGACTTTTTACAAGTCCGTTAAATTTTATTAGTTAACAATATTATTTAATATCCGCAATAATTATTTTGGAAATTTATTCAGCCGTTATTATTAAGTTGGAAATTATTTCCTGCGTTTTTCTACCCCTCAAGGGGATACTGAAAAGAGCGGCAGGAAATAATTTCGTAAACTTACTTATACCCCTCAAGGGGGTACTGAAAAGAGTCCCGTTTATCGGGGTTATAATTTTGTTGCGCAAACGACTCTGTCGAACCCGCTGTAATCTTTTCTGAAATAAACCCGTTTATAATTTCCTGTCTCTTTTATTATCTTGTCAACAGCGTCCTTCTGATCATGCCCTATTTCAAGCAGTAGATTTCCTTCATTATTTAAAAATCGGTGCGCATGCTCTATAATGTGTCTTATATGGTCAAGGCCATCTTCCCCGCCATCAAGCGCTTCCAGCGGCTCAAATCTGTTTATCTCAGGCTGCAGATTCCCTATGTCGTTTTTTCTGATATAAGGCGGGTTGGATATAATAACATCGAAAAAATTATCCTTTTCTCTCAGCGGCAAAAACCAGTTCCCGCAAAAAAAAGAAATTTTGTTGTCAAAACCGAGCTGTTTTGCGTTTTTAATTGCAATATCCGAAGCATTAATTGCAATATCCGAAGCAAAATAAAGATGATCGGGTTTTTGCGAAGCAATCGCAAGAATTACAGCTCCCGAACCTGTGCCCATTTCCAGAATTTTTTTAGGATTACATGGATACTGTTTTGCCAAAACAGAAAGAGTTTCTTCAACAAGGCATTCCGTTTCAGGCCTTGGAATCAGAACATTCTGCGATACCTCAAACTCCATGCTCCAGAATTCCTTACCGCCTACAATATAAGCGACGGGCTCCCTGTTTGTTCTTCTTTTTATTAAAGATTTGAAAAGATCGAGTTCACTCCTGTTAAGAGGCTGATCATGCCTTAAGTAAAGATCGATTCTTTTTAACCCGAGGGTATGCGCAAGCAAAATTTCGGCGGTTGCCCTCGGGCTGTCTATCCCGTTTGACTTAAAATAAGTGGCGGTCCATTGAAGGAGCTTGATTATGGTCCATTCAGGCTCAGTTTGCTTTTGCTGATTCCTCATTCTGTAATGCCCGGGCCTGATAATAGGAAATCAATTCGCTTATTATTTCGTCAATATTACCCTGAAGAATATATTCCAGCTTGTATAGTGTAAGGCCTATCCTGTGGTCTGTGACCCGTGCCTGAGGGAAGTTATAGGTTCTGATTCTTTCACTTCTGTCACCGCTTCCTATCTGGTTTTTTCGTTCTTCAGACCTTTTTTCATTCTGATCCCTTATCATACTGTCAAGAAGGCGGGCGCGCAAAACCTTCATGGCTTTACTCTTGTTTTTAAACTGGGATTTTTCATCCTGGCAGGTAACAACAAGTCCTGTGGGCAGATGAGTAATGCGGACTGCGGAATCGGTTGTGTTTACACTCTGACCGCCGGGTCCGGTTGAACGGTACACATCAACTTTGATATCCCCGGGATCTATGTTGACTTCCACTTCTTCAGCTTCCGGCAAAACTGCAACGGTAACCGCTGATGTATGTATTCTTCCCTGCGCCTCAGTTACAGGAACACGCTGAACCCGGTGAGTTCCGCTTTCATATTTTAAGCGGCTGTATGCCCCCTTACCCTGAATCATGGCTATAATCTCTTTCAGGCCGCCGACTCCGGTCGGATGATGTGTCAAGACTTCAACTTTCCAGTTTTTGTTTTCGGCATACCTGCTGTACATCCTGAAAAGATCATTTACAAACAGAGCGGCTTCTTCCCCTCCTGTTCCGGCCCTGATTTCAAGAATAATATTTTTATCGTCATTTGCATCTTTAGGGATAAGAAGCTTTCGCAGTTCCATTTCCAGATTTTCCTTCTGAAGGGCGAGAGTTTCTATCTCGTCACGGGCAAGTTCTTTTATTTCAGGATCTCCATCCTTCAAAAGGATAGCGCTTTCTTCAATCTGTCCGGCAATCTGCTTATATTCCCGGAAAGCAGATACGATTTTAGATAATCCGGCATGTTCACGAACAGACTTCTGGTATATATCCCTGTCTCTGATTGTACAGGGATCGCTTAAAAGCGTTTCAAGCTCCATAAAACGCTCTTCCACACCTTGAAGTTTATCGAACATATGTCCTTTTTTATGGGTTCATCAAGCTTAAAAACGCCCCATAACAACAAATGGGGCGTTTTTTATTTTAATATTATTCGCAGCAAGTCCGCCCCGGCGGACCTTCGGCGGGGAACGTGCTCGCTGTTTCGATTCAAAAAATAATCCTTGAAATTACCGGATTTCTGTTTTGCTCTGATATTTTTCATATTTCTTGCGGAAACGCTCGATGCGTCCGGCAGTATCTATAAGTTTTTGTTTCCCTGTAAAAAAAGGATGGCATTTTGAGCAAATTTCAATTTTTATATCGGCTTTTGTTGAGCCCACTTCCATGACATTACCGCATGCGCATTTAATGGTTGTGGCTGCGTAATCAGGATGAATATCTTTTTTCATTTTTTAATGCTCCCTGTTATTTGTTATGCATTCATGGATTTTAAGAAATGTTCGTTATTTTTTGTTCCGCGCATTTTTTCAAGAAGAAATTCAAGGCTGTCGATAGGATTTAATGAAGAAAGAAGTTTTCTTAAAATCCAAACCCTGTTCAGGGTCTCTTCGGAAAGAAGGAGCTCCTCTTTTCTTGTACCCGATTTCTTAATGTCAATCGCCGGAAATACACGTTTGTCGGCAAGCCTTCTGTCAAGCTGTATTTCCATATTGCCTGTTCCCTTGAATTCCTCAAATATCACTTCGTCCATCCGGCTTCCGGTATCGACAAGAGCAGTTGCAATAATGGTCAGACTTCCGCCTTCTTCAATGTTTCTGGCAGCGCCAAAAAACCTTTTAGGCCTTTGAAGCGCATTCGAATCGACACCGCCGGACAAAATCTTTCCGCTTGGAGGCATCACCGAGTTATATGCCCGTGCAAGCCTCGTTATGCTGTCCAAAAGAATAACAACATCTTTTTTATGCTCAACCAGCCTTTTGGCTTTTTCAATAACCATTTCCGCTACCTGGACATGTCTTTCTGCTGGTTCGTCGAATGTCGAACTGATTACCTCAGCATTAACTGTCCGCTCCATGTCCGTAACTTCTTCAGGCCGCTCATCTATAAGAAGCACAAACGGTATAACTTCTTTATGGCCGGCTATAATGCTGTTTGCAATATTCTGTAATATCATTGTTTTTCCGGCTCTGGGAGGTGAAACAATCAACCCCCTCTGGCCGAAACCTATGGGAATCATCAGATCCATTATTCTCATTGAATAATTTTCAGGATCATTTTCTATATTTACCTTTCTGTCGGGATAAAGGGGCGTCAGGTTGTCGAAAAGAATTTTGTCCCTGGCGATTTCCGGATCTTCATAGTTAACAGCTTCGACTTTCAGCAATGCAAAATAGCGTTCCGACTCTTTCGGCTGTCTGATCTGACCTGATACAATATCACCTGTCCTCAGATTGAATCGCCTTATCTGAGAAGGCGATACATAAATATCATCGGGACCGGGCAAATAATTATAACTCGGAGCCCTTAAAAATCCAAAGCCGTCGGGAAGAATTTCAAGAGTTCCTTCACCATAGATCAAACCATTCTTCTCTATTTGGCTCTGTATTAAAGCAAAAATAAGCTCCTGTTTCCTCATGCCGGCAGCCCCGTCGATATTAAGGCTTTTGGCCATCTGGGTCAGTTCTTTAATCTTTTTGTTTTTCAGCTCAACAATATTCATTAAACCGTAACCTCTTTACCTTTTTTCAATTTCTGTCTAAAATTATTTTATGGAATAAACAATAAAAAATGATTCATTACCAAAAGAAATATTATCATCATCCGCGAATCATGGATTGAATCCGAATTGATTATTAATGGAGGAATATTGTACATACAGCGGTATTTAACAGAATAATTATTTAGTACCTTAGAAATAATTTTCTGCGCGTTTCTACCCCTCAAGGGGGTACTGA
>CAYVMK010000042.1:0-10526 GCA_964452445.1 uncultured Desulfonema sp.
ATGGTCCGTAGATAACGACGACAAGCTCCGCCTTTTTCTCCCCGACATTTTTAAGCATATGCCTGATACCCGAATTGAAATGGAGGGAATCGCCTTCCCCGAGAGTGTTGACGTGATCGCCGACAACCACTTCCACTTTTCCCTGCAGGACATATACGAATTCTTCCCCCTCATGGTGATATCCGACTCCCTTGTGATCCTGCAGCGGTTCGACAGTCACCTTGAAGGCTTTCAGGTGCTTGTTTTCCGCTCCGGGAGTAAGGGTGGTATAGGCGTAGTTGTCCGTGCGCTTTGTATATGCTTTAATCCGCTTGCTTAAAGTCGATTCGCGTTCCCTCAGAAAATATCCGGAATCAATTTCGAGGGCCTTTGCAATCTGCAGCAACGCCCCCACCGGAGGAAACACCTTGCCGGCCTCGATCTTTTTAAGGTAATCGATTGAAAACCCGGTTTCATTTGCTATCTGATCAAGAGAGACCTTCTTTTCTTCTCTTACCTTATGGATTTTCTTCCCCACCTGGGCAATTGAATCTTCTTTCTTTTTCGGCATACAACCTCCTTAGTTTCCATTCGGAAATGGCCATTTTGTGCGATCTCTGTGTCAATCATCGGAATTTCTTGTGCGACATACAATACGTATGTCTCCGCGCAATTCCTTGATTTCCTTGAGCTTGCCCAAAATTGCCTATTTCCGGATTGGAAACTTGTTATTTGTATTCATAAAAACCGCGCCCTGTCTTTCTCCCCAGCCAGCCTGCTTCCACGTATTTCCTGAGCAGGGGGCAGGGCCTGTATTTTGAATCATTAAAACCGTTATAAAGAGTCTCCATTATCGCAAGGCAGGTGTCGAGACCGATAAGATCCGCAAGAGCAAGAGGTACCATCGGGTGGTTCATTCCAAGCTTCATGACGGTGTCGATATCTTCCTTTACTCCCACTCCGTGATAGAGACAATATACGGCCTCGTTGATCATGGGAAGAAGTATCCTGTTTGATATGAAACCGGGATAGTCATTTGCGGAAGCCGGGGTTTTTCCGAATTTTAAAGACAGGTCCCAGGTAAGTTTAAATGTTTCGTTGGAAGTGGCAATCCCGCGTATTATTTCAACAAGCTTCATGACAGGCACCGGATTCATGAAATGCATTCCGATCACCTTGCCGGGTCTCTTTGTCTGTGACGCTATGCGCCCTATCGGAATTGAGGATGTATTTGTCGAAAGGATTACACTTGAAGGGCATATTGCGTCCAGGTCCTGAAATATCCGGAACTTCAACATCTCGTTTTCAGTGGCGGCCTCCACTACAAAATCGGCGGCAGCCATATCCTTTAAATCAGTACTCGCTTTAATGCGCTGCAAAACAGCGGCTTTTTCTTCTGCCGTCATCTTTCCCTTTTCAACACTTCGGGCAAGATTTTTTGTGATCGTATCAAGACCGCGCCGGACGAATTCATCCTTGATATCGTTCATGATAACTTCAAGGCCGCTCATGGCTGCAACCTGAGCAATACCGTTTCCCATCTGACCTGCTCCGATAACACCGAATTTTTTTATATCCATCTGATTCTCCTTATCTTTTAATGTAACTGCTCAGCCGCCGATTTACGCTGATCATTACTGATATTTTTTCTTTTATTACCATAACCAAAGCGTGTTTCCTTTTTATTCTGACTCCTGAATTCTGGATTCTGGCGCCTGAATAGCTACTGCATATAAATCTATCTGCGTTCATCTGTGTGAATCTGTGGCTGCATATTTATCTTTTAACAATCATTGCAACGGCCTCTCCGCCTCCAAGGCAAAGGGACGCAAGACCTGATTTTTTATCCTGCCTGATCATTTCATATAATAGAGTGACAAGGAGACGGCATCCGCTTGCTCCGATAGGATGGCCAAGAGCCACGCTTCCTCTCCAAGAGCCCCGTTGAAACTTCCAAGAGGCGTCCTTACACCACTGACTATAACCGCTTCTTTCATATCAAATAATCTCCTTTTTTTAACCTTGAACCTCTGACCCCTTGAACCCTTGAACCCTGCTTCAGTTTTACATATTCCTTCTGTATTTGCCCCCGACATCATAAAGGGCCTGGGTGATCTGCCCCAGTGAGCAGATCCTTACGGTATTCATAAGCTCCGCAAATATGTTTTCCCCGGACAGCGCAGCCTTCTGAAGGCGCTTTAATGCCTCAGGAGCATTAGTTTTATTTCTCTTCTTGAACTCCTCAAGACGTGAAATCTGCGCCTCTTTTTCTCCTTCCGATGCCCTTGCCAGCTCAACGCATGACGACATCTCTTCAGAATCAACGTCAGGATCACGGAAGGTGTTAACGCCTATAATCGGATATTCACCCGTATGTTTTAAAACCTCATAGTAAATAGATTCCTCCTGTATTTTGTTTCTCTGGTATCCGGTTTCCATGGCTCCGAGAACTCCGCCCCGCTCTGTAATCCTGTCAAATTCGGCAAGCACAGCCTCTTCGACAAGGTCGGTCAGCTCTTCCACTATGAAACTCCCCTGGTTCATATTCTCGTTATTTGCAAGCCCCCATTCCTTGTTGATTATAAGCTGGATTGCAAGCGCCCGCCTCACCGACTCCGAGCTAGGGGTGGTTATTGCTTCATCAAATGCGTTCGTATGAAGACTGTTGCAGTTGTCATATATGGCGCAAAGCCCCTGCAGTGTTGTCCTTATGTCGTTAAACTGGATGTCCTGGCTGTGCAGGGATCTGCCGGATGTCTGAATGTGATACTTCAGCATCTGGGAACGGACGGAACCTTTGTACTTTTCACGCATTGCAACCGACCATATTCTCCTCGCCACCCTTCCGATTACAGTATATTCCGGATCCATCCCGTTTGAAAAAAAGAAGGAAAGGTTCGGGGCGAAGCTGTCAACAGGCATGCCGCGCGACAGGTAATATTCCACATAGGTTAATCCGTTTGCAAGTGTGAGCGCAAGCTGTGTGATGGGATTTGCGCCGGCTTCCGCTATGTGGTATCCCGAAATTGAAACCGAATAAAAATTGCGCACATTGTTCTTTATAAAATATTCCTGGATATCTCCCATCATTTTAAGCGCAAACTCTATCGAAAAAATGCAGCTGTTCTGACCCTGGTCTTCCTTTAATATATCGGCCTGAACTGTGCCCCTCACGTTTGAAAGAACCATCGAACGGATGGCATCGTATTCCTTATCGTCAGGTTCCCTCCCTTTTTCTTTCCTGAACCTGTCCGCCTGCTGATCTATGGCGGCATTCAAAAACATGGCAAGCATGATAGGGGCCGGGCCGTTTATAGTCATTGAAACCGACGTATTCGGCGAACAAAGCTCGAATCCGTCATACAGCATCCTGACATTATCAAGGGAGCAGACGCTTACTCCTGAAGTGCCCACTTTGCCGTAAATATCCGGGCGCCTGTCCGGATCATTCCCGAAGAGCGTGACCGAATCAAAAGCAGTGGAAAGCCTTTTTGCTTCGTAATTTGCCGAAAGGAGCTTGAACCTGTTGTTTGTCCTTGCAGGATCACCTTCTCCTGCAAACATCCTGGTGGGATCTTCGTCGGTACGCTTAAGCGGGAATACTCCTGCCGTGAACGGGAAGTACCCCGGAACATTCTCTTCTCTCATCCATCTTAATATCTCGCCGGGATCTTCATATTTGGGCAACGATATTTTTGGAATTTTTTGCTGCGACAGGGAGATCGTAAAGAGAGGGAGTCTGATTTCCCTATCCCTTACCGAGTACACAAGTTCGTCTTTTGAATAATTCTTTTTAATTTCACCCCAATCACCCAAAATATTCCGTGTTTCATCGAAAATGTTTTCAGCGGCTTTGACTGCCTCTTCTTTTAACCTTGAAAGAGCCGCTTTCGTTTCCTCCTCTTTTCCCGCCCCGCTTATGACTGCCTTTTTCGCCTCCTCAAGATGCCATAATTTCCGGACAGCTCCGGACTGCTCTTTTGTAACCGCGTGGTAACTCCTCAGAGTATCGGCAATCTCTGAAAGGTACCGCGTCCGTTCGGGTGGAATAATAATTGTCCTGGATGTTGATTTTTTCTGAGAAGGGCGTTTGATGCCGGAATTGAATTTTACTCCCATTTTTTCAGCGACTTTATCCAGAATGGAATGGTACAGAGCCGTTACTCCGTCGTCGTTAAACTTTGAAGCAATCGTCCCGAAAACGGGCATTTCAGTAAGAGGTTTTTCCCAGGCTTTTTTATTCCGCTGCACCTGTTTTGCCACATCACGCAGGGCATCCTCGCCTCCCCTTTTTTCGAATTTATTTATTACAACGAGATCGGCAAAGTCGAGCATATCTATTTTTTCAAGCTGTGAAGCGGCTCCGAATTCGCTTGTCATCACGTAAACCGAAATGTCAACAAGGTCTATTATCTTTGAATCACCCTGTCCTATACCGGCGGTCTCAACCACCGCGAGATCGAATCCGGATGCTTTGATTATATCTATCACTTCCGGAAGAGCTTCAGGTATCTCCGTATCCGACATGCGGGTTGCAATAGACCGCATGTAAATGCCGGGTTTTCCGATTGCATTCATCCTTATCCTGTCCCCCAGCAAAGCCCCGCCTGACTTTCTGCGTGACGGGTCACAGCTTATTATTGCAACTTTGACTTCCGGAATGTCTTGCATGAGCCGCAGGATTATCTCGTCCGTAAGCGATGATTTTCCGGCCCCTCCCGTTCCGGTAATGCCTATAACCGGAACCTTGCTCTTTCTGCCTTCGGAAAGCAGCGGGATAAAATCGGAGAGGTTTCCATTGTTCTTTGCAAGTTCAACTGCCGTTATAAGATGTGCAACCTTCAGTTTGTTGCCGGGAGAAAGGCCGGTCATATCAACATTCTTCTCATCGACGGTCGGAAAGTCAAGCATCTCTATCATGTGGTTGATGATTCCCTGGAGTCCGAGCCTGGCGCCGTCTTCCGGTGAGTATATCTTTGCAACTCCGTATGCTTCCAGCTCCCTGATTTCATCCGGAACGATGACTCCGCCGCCTCCGCCAAAAACCCTGATATGCGAGGCGCCATTATCACGGAGAAGATCTATTATGTATTTAAAAAACTCAATGTGCCCGCCCTGATAGCTGGAGACGGCTATTCCCTGTACATCCTCCTGGATTGCGGCTTCAACTATCTCCTCAACCGAACGGTTATGCCCCAGATGTATGACTTCAACCCCGGTATCCTGCAGGATTCTGCGCATTATGTTTATGGATACATCATGACCATCAAAAAGAGCTGTCGCCGTAACTACCCTGATATTATGTCCGGATTTATAGACTTTTACCTCAACGCTCATGCCTCCTCCTTTAAATGTGCCTGATTCAATCTTTGCGCGGATAATCCAAGGATAAAATCTGTCTGATATCTGATATAATCTTCAATACTGTAATGACGGGCAAGAAACCATCGCCTGAACGTCCACATATGCCCCAGAACCGAAATGTTATGAGCTACAAGCTCGATCGATTTTTCATTAAGATGCGGCAGGAAGCCCTGTGAAACCAGACGCGCAAGAACCTGAACAAAAAGCCCTGTTATACGAAGTTCGTTTTCAAGAACTTTTTTTTGCCACTGGCCGGGAAGGGACTGTGTTTCCTGATAAATAAGGAGAATAAAATCGCTCATCTTGTGGCAGACCATGAAATACTCCCTGATAATTTCAGCCAGGGCATCCCTTCCACCTGATGATTTTGCCATAACATCGGTTACCCTGTTTTCTACCTCGACATGTATTGAATCGCAGACCAGATAAAGGATATCCTCTTTCGAGGAGATATACTCATACAAAGAGCCGATTGAAACCCCGGCAGCTTTTGCAATCTGTCTTGTAGAAGTTTTATGGAATCCCTTTTCAATAAAAAGCTTTACCGCGGCTTCTGCAATCTGCCTCCGCCTCTTTTCCACAAGATCAGGATTTTTTACCTGGGTTGGAATGTCTTTCGTCCTGTGCTGTTCCTGCATAATCTCCGATAGCCCGCTGATGCCTTTTTTACTGAAAAGTTCAATAAATTACCAAACCGAGCGAGCGCTCACTCGTAGATTGATATCATGCATTATTTTTACTTGTCAAGATGTAAGATTTTTTTCCGGTCAACCGGCTTTAAAAGGAAATATGCCAACTCGATATAATATCTATCATATCGTTTTTATTGGTTATATTATTTTTTAATGAATAATTATGCCACCCGGGTGAAGATTCAAGAAAAACATTGACAAAAATAAACCTGTAAGGATAAACTGAACAGAATCTGACCGAGCGCTCACTCGTATTTTTCACAATCGGTGTTTAACCACGAATTCCGATTTTTTACGAAGCTATTAAAACGCATGGTTTCCCCCCTTCGTGCTCTTCGTGGCCTTCGTGGTAAAAAAGTGTACTTTTTACAAGCCCGTTAAAAACTTATGGAGGTATTGCTATGACAGAAGAACAGGTTCTCCTGGCAGAAGAAAAAGACGGTGTAATGACGCTTACGTTAAATCGTCCCCAGGCAATGAATTCTTTAAATTTCAGCATGCTGCATTCTTTGCGGGATCAGGTGGAGACTTTGAGATTCAGGGCCGATATAAGAGTTGTCATTATTACGGGAGCGGGAGACAAGGCTTTCTGCTCAGGAGCGGACCTGAAGGAGCGTGTAACATTGAGCCCTGTGCAGGTAAAGGAATTTATCTTTACAATAAGAAATCTCTTTACTTCGATAGAACTTTTAAATAAGCCTGTGATAGCAGGCGTCAATGGCATAGCCCTCGGGGGAGGAACCGAACTTGCTCTTGCATCCGATATCCGCATAGCATCTTCAAGCGCCACTATGGGGCTCACCGAAACCCGCCTTGCAATAATTCCGGGGGCAGGAGGAACTCAGAGACTTCCGAGGCTTATCGGTCGCGGGAAGGCAAAGGAGCTGATATTCACAGGCCGCAGGGTTGATGCTGAGGAGGCTCTGAAGATAGGGCTTGTAAATAAAATCTGCGATAAAGACTCTCTGATGAATGAATGCATGCAGATGGCTGCGATGATATGCGAAACAGGTCCAATAGCAATCGAGCAGGCAAAATATGCAATCAATTTCGGGATTGAAACAGATATCCAGACCGGCCTTGCGATAGAATCAAATGCTTACTGGGTAACAATTCCCACGGAAGACCGCCTTGAGGGGCTTGCAGCTTTCAGAGAAAAAAGAAAACCTGTATATAAGGGAAAATAAAAAAGCCAGGGTTCAGGGGTTCGAGGGTTCAAGGGTTCAAGGATTCAGGGGTTCGAGGATTCAAGGGTTCAAGTGAAAAGAAAAAAACTGACCCCTTAACTTAAAAATTTTAAGGAGAACCATATGGCGCTTATGAATTATCCGAAAAAGGTTGTACTGGGAGACATAACCGTAAGAGACGGATTCCAGCATGAAGAAAAGTTCATTCCCACAGATGCCAAGATCTGGCTTGCAGAACAGCTCCTGCTTGCCGGTTTTAAAAGAATCGAAGTTACAAATTACGGAAACCCGACAGGCATGCCGCAGTTCAAGGATGCCGATGCGGTGATGAAACGCCTTCGCACAAGCAAAAAAGTGGGACATCTCTTAAAGGATGCGGAAATCACGACCATAACTATCCGGGAAAAAGCGGTTGACCGGGCAATCATTGCCAAAAAGGAAGGATATGGCCCCGACAGGATACTTTTCATGGTCTCAACAAGTGAAGCTCATCACAAGAAAAATTCCGGATTGTCTCTCGCCGAGTACTGGAAGATGTGCGAAGCTTATATTCCGAAGGCCCATGAAGCCGGAATCAAGGTCTGCGGAACAGTCAGCACAATATGGGGCTGTCCGATAGCAGGTCCTACGGAGCTTAAAGCGGCAGTTGAATTCACGAGGCGCTGGCTTGACATCGGCGCAGACGACATAGAACATGCGGATCATGACGGTTCCGCGCCGCCAAACAAGGTTTACGAGTATTATTCCATGATCCTTGACGAAATTCCGGATAAAACAAAGCATGTCGCACATTTTCATACGACAAGAGGGTGGGGGCTTGCCAATGTGCTCGCTGCCCTTCAGGCCGGAATCACCCATTTTGAATCCACAATCGGCGCCATTGGAGGCCAGCCGGCAAATTTTGTGGACGGGGTGCCTGTGGCGGGAACGGGCGCATACTATTATTCCGACCCGTCCATCACAGGGCTTGTGTCAACCGAAGATATGGTGGTAATGATGGATGAAATGGGCATCGATACCGGCATTAATGTCGACAAGGTTCTGGAAATCGGCAGGATGACCGAAAGGATAGTCGGAAGGCGTCTTAGATCCGAATGCGCTCATACAGGAAGAATTCCAAAGGAGCTTACCGGACGGAAATAAAAGGAGATTTCTCTATGCCGGATAGAATCGATTCGATACAGGACCTGAACCACGAACAGACAGCCCGCCTGATTATCGACATATTTCACCGCATAATAGTTCATTATGCCCTCTGGTACACCGAAATCAGGCACCAGATGGGCACGGAAAGGGCGCTCGAAGCTCTGAAGACAGCGTCTGAAAGAGGCTATGAAATCCAGATGAAGAGACTGGGGAAAGTCCTTGGGTTTGAAATGAAGGACGGCATCCCTGTCCCCATGCTGAACATGTCGAAAGAGAAACTGTCCGATCTGATGGACTGTGCCGCTGCGAACTGGATTGCAAATGACGGGGTATGGTTCCAGGCTGTTGAATTTACAAACGGCATGATAGATGCCAAGCGATGCAATGATACCTGCTGGGCGCACTTCTCTCCCTTTGAAGCATGGACTATCAGGAGATTTTTAAATCTTCCCGATAACCCTGGACTTGAAGGTCTAAAAAGAGCCCTCAATTTCCGCACATACGCCAGGCTGAATACCCAGTCTGTAATCGATGACACTCCAAACAGCTTCATATTCCGGATGAACGAATGCCGTGTTCAATCTGCAAGAAAACGAAAGCGGCTCGATGATTATCCGTGCAAATCGGGAGGCATGGTCGAATATACTTACTTTGCAAGAAGCATCGATCCGAGGATCAAAACGGAATGTATAGATTGCCCGCCGGACAGTCATCCTGAAGACTGGTACTGCGCTTGGCGTTTTATATTAAACCCAGATTGACGGCTTCGTAAAAAGTCGAAATATGCTCACTTAATGAGCTTTACAATCTCAAATCCGTTCACATATGACTTTTTCAAAGCTGTTATTTTGATAATTATGAATATAATTGGAAAAGAGTCGGTTTCGTTTATCGTTAGACCAAGTCCGTTCGGCATGTTTGCCGTGCTTTGGGCAGACTATGGAGGATTGCCCGGAGTCTGCCGGGTTTTGCTTTCGAAACCCGGCTTGCCGGCTGAAGAGCTGGTGAGAAAAAAATATCCCGGAATAAAATTGTCCGGATGCGATGCAATCACCAGGATTGCAGATGATATTGAGGCTTTTTTAAGGGGAGAGAATGTCAGTTTTTCCCTTGAATGCACACGTATCGAAAACCGCACGGTTTTTCAGCAGGAAGTATTGAGGGCTGAGCATGGAATACCTCGCGGATATGTGAGCACTTACAAGAGGATCGCCGGATATATCGGTAGGCCCGAAAGCGCACGTGCAGTCGGAACTGCATTGGCTATGAATCCGTTTCCGATAATAATTCCATGTCACCGGGCGATACGTTCGGACGGCAGCCTCGGCGGATATCAGGGCGGGCTTGAGATGAAGAGGAAGCTGCTCGAAATGGAGGGGATCGGTATCACGCATAGCGGGTGCGTCTCAACGATTAAATATTTTTATTGAAAGCAGGAGAGATTGAAGTCTTCAAAAGTGAAAAAATCTATACAGGTTTTTTCTCATTAAGCAACAGCGAAGTGACAATGGCAAAAGCAGCTTAACCTGGTGTCCATTTTTACTTGACCGGATTATCTTAGACCCTCAGCCATTTCAAATTTGCATCGAAAGCAACCCTCCAGCGGGCTTTTTACACCCAAATATCCTTTCCCCGAAAGCTCAATGCAACGACTCTTTCCGGAATATTTTATATGTTGAAAATAAATCAGTTACGATTATTAATTTCCGCGTTTGTCGTATTTATGGTGCTTGAAATTTTTTTCAGAATCTGTTACAGAAATCTCGAATAATATTCAAGATTTCTGTCTAATATGTAAATACTATATTTGAGAAGGAATGGATAATGAAGATCAACAATGCCCTTGACGAACTATCTCGGTTTCAGAAGGCACTTTCCCAAGGAAGACCAGATATGTCATTTCAGATAGAAATCGTTCCATCATGGGAGGGGCCATTCGGAAATTGGTTCCGTAAAGAAGTCCCAGGCCAGAACGCTTCCAGGGAGAGTGGAGTTTATTTCATAGCTCACCTTGACGAAACAATTCTCTATATCGGTAAAGCCGCTGCCGATAACCTCGGTGCAGAAATCTGGAGCAAGTTCGGCGCAGCAACTAATCTGGATAATAACGGAAACGTTGCACGACCTATATAATATGTTAAATCGCAGTGTTAGCGAA
>CAYVMK010000043.1:0-10510 GCA_964452445.1 uncultured Desulfonema sp.
TTTTTTTCTTGCGGTTATTAAAAGATACATGTAATTTTACACGTCATTTATAATTTAATAGTATAGGAATTTGCATTTTGGCCGCAGCCCGCCCTGGCGCGACGGGTTCATAGAGCCCTCAAGTTGACGAAAGCCAGGTCTGGGCCAGGGATGAACGCAGAAGTTTAGACTGAAGGCTGTTAGGCTGTCCGCCATACTGTTTGGCAGATTAGCTGACAGCCTACAGCTTAATAGCCTATCTATCTGCGGATATCGGCGAAAATCTGCGGCATAATTTAAAAACAAAAGGATCAGCCGATGAATAAATCACCTGTTGTTATAGGAAGCGATCATGCCGCATATCAGCTCAAAGAGAAGATAAAGAAGTTTTTGATTGAAAACGGTATCGCTGTTGAGGATGAAGGCGCTAAGGATGAAGGTTCGGTTGATTATCCGGATTATGGAATCAAGGTTGCATCTCTTGTTTCTGCCGGCAAATTCGACCGCGGTATTCTGCTTTGCGGCACCGGAATAGGCATGTCGATTGTTGCCAACAGGTTTTCGAATGTCAGAGCGGCTCTTTGCAACGATCTTTTTTCGGCAATTATGAGCCGGCGCCATAACAATTCCAATGTGCTTGTTATGGGGGGGCGTGTAATCGGAGATGTCCTTGCGATTGAAATATTAAAAGCCTGGCTTGAAACATCGTTTGAAGGGGGACGTCATCAGGCAAGGATTGATAAATTTAACGAGATGGGCAGAAGCGCTTGAATTTTACAAAGCCGTCAGACTTGATGGTTTCGTAAAAAGTCGAAATATGCTCACTCAATGAGCTTTTTGGGGATTTTCAAATCACCTCGCTAAATCACAAGAAGATTTCGCCTGCGGCGGTCAAAGCCTTGTGATTTTTAACGCTCAAGTAATTTAAAAATCTATTTCCCAAAAATCTCAAATCCGTTCGCATATGACTTTTTACGAGTCCATCAGACTTGCGCGAGACAAAAAATATTAATTTAAAAGGAAGCGAAAGTTGAACCTGAAATACGTAGAAGATGCAGATTCTGAAATTGCAAAAGTTATTTCCCGCGAATTTGAAAGGCAGAAAAACACACTGGAATTAATAGCCTCCGAAAATATTGCCAGTCAGGCCGTGATGGCTGTCCAGGGGAGCGTTCTTACAAATAAGTATGCGGAAGGTTATCCCGACAAGCGTTATTACGGCGGATGTGAAAATGTTGATGTGGCCGAAAAACTGGCCGTTGAAAGGGTCAAAAAGCTTTTCGGAGCTTCATACGCGAATGTGCAGCCCCATTCGGGATCCCAGGCAAACATGGCGGTATATTTTGCGTTGCTCCATCCCGGAGATACAATACTCGGCATGAATCTTTCGCACGGCGGCCATTTAACTCACGGCAGCCCCGCAAGCTTTTCAGGCAGATTCTTCAATTTTATCCATTACGGAGTCAATAAGGATACGGGGACCATTGACTATAAAGAGCTTGGCCGGATAGCCGAGAAGCACAGGCCTAAAATGATAGTAGCCGGCGCAAGCGCATATTCGAGAATACTTGATTTTGAAGCCTTTGCCGGAATTGCCGGATCAGTGGGAGCATATCTGATGGTTGATATGGCTCATATAGCGGGTCTTGTTGCTGCGGGGGTTCATCCGTCTCCCATACCTTTTTCAGATGTTGTGACGTCGACCACCCATAAGACATTGAGGGGTCCGAGGGGGGGACTTATACTTGCGAGAGCTCAGTTCGGTGAGAAACTCAACAGGGAAATTTTTCCGGGAATTCAGGGCGGACCGCTTATGCATGTAATTGCGGCAAAGGCTGTTTGTTTCAAGGAGGCTCTTTCCGAATCGTTCAGAGAATACCAGGTCAGCACGGTAAAAAATGCAAAAGCGATGGCGGAAAATCTGATGAAAGCAGGCGTCAATCTTGTGTCCGGCGGGACTGATAATCACATGATGCTTGCCGACCTGAGAAATTTGAATGTTACAGGAAAAGATGCTGAAAATGTGCTTGGGCTGGCGGGAATAACCGTGAACAAGAATTCCATACCTAGTGAAACATTAAGCCCTTTTATTACAAGCGGGATTCGTATAGGAACCCCTACCCTGACCACAAGGGGGATGAAAGAGCCGGAGATGGAGATAATTGCAGGTCTCATTGTTGATGTCCTCAAAAATCACAGGGATGAATCGGTTATTAAGCGGACAAAAGCTAAAGTCCGCGAGCTTTGTGAGGCTTTTCCGATATACAATAATTACTGATGACGGCTTCTTAAAAAATACAATTTTACCACGAAGGTCACGAAGATCACGAAGGAGAAAAAAATATTATCTTTTCAGCTTCATCTGTTTCGTATTCTTCGTAGTTTTATAAAATTTTTACATTTTACACCTTTTTTTTGAGCCAGTAGTCGTTAAACAGGATTTTTATGAAGCCATATGGAGCAGATAGATTAAATGCCTGATAAAAACATCCGCCCTTCATGGGACAGATATTTTATGGATATCACGGCTCTTGTAGCCAGAAGATCTACATGCCTCAGACGCTCCGTGGGCGCTTCGATAGTTAAGGACAAGAGAATCCTTTCAACAGGTTATAACGGCGCTCCTTCCGGTTTGAAGCACTGTCTTGAAATCGGCTGCCTTCGTGAAAAAATGAATATTGCGTCCGGCGAGAGGCATGAGCTCTGCAGGGGAATCCATGCCGAGCAGAATGCCATAATTCAGGCCGCTTATCACGGGGTTTCCATACGCGGCGCCGCGCTTTATTGCACAAATCTTCCCTGTTCCATATGCGCCAAGATGATAATAAATGCCGGCATAAAAAAAATATATTATCTGGATGGATATGCAGACATCATCTCTTCCGAAATGCTTAAGGAAGCGGGAATAGAAGTAATCAAAATTGAGAATATCTGACCCCGATAAACGGGACTTTTTTCAGTACCCCCTTGAGGGGTATAAGTAAGTTTACAAGATTATTTCCTGCCACTCTTTTCAGCACCCCCCTGAGGGGTAGAAAAACGCAGGAAATAATCTCTTACTTACTAACATGGAGGCCTTTTATGAAATGCCCTTTTTGCGCGGAACTTGACAACAAAGTCATTGATTCAAGATTGAGCAAGGATGGGAACGTGATTCGCAGGCGCAGGGAATGCATAGGATGCAGCAGGCGGTTCACGACTTATGAGCAGATTGAAGAGATCCCTGTTGTGATTATCAAGAAAGACGGGCGCAGAGAGATTTTTTCAAGAGACAAAGTGCGCACTGGCATCCAGAAAGCATGCGAAAAAAGGAACATAAGCATGAATGTGATAGAAGATTTTCTTGATGAGCTTGAGCGCGATCTCAGGGAAACAGGAGAAAAAGAGATACCTGCCCACGTAGTCGGCGAAAAGATCATGGCCAAACTTCATGAAATTGATGCTGTGGCGTATGTCAGGTTCGCTTCGGTTTACAGGGAATTCAAGGATGTTAATGATTTTGTTTCGGAGTTGAAGAAACTTTTAAGCAAATAAATATGGATGACACATTCTTCATGAAGATGGCGCTTGATCTTGCCGAGAAAGGCCGCGGGTTTACTTCCCCGAACCCCATGGTCGGCGCGGTTGTTGTTAAAGACGGCGAGGTTGCCGGAAAAGGGTATCATGAAGCGGCAGGAAAACCTCACGCGGAGGTGAATGCCATTGATGACGCAAAAGCCTGCGCAAGCGGAGCCACTCTTTACGTTACGCTTGAACCGTGCAACCATTTCGGGAAAACGCCTCCCTGCACTGAAAAAATTCTTGAATCAGGCATAAAAAGGGTTGTAGCGGCAGTACGAGATCCCAATCCTGATGTAAAAGGAGACGGCGCAGAATTTTTAAGAAGTAAGGGCGTAGAAGTAATCTTTGGAATTTGTGAAAGAGAGGCAAAAAGGCAGAACGAAGTTTTTTTTAAATATATCAAAACAAAGCGGCCGTTTGTAACCGTTAAATGCGCTTCGACACTGGACGGGAAAATTGCAACCAAAACAGGAGATTCCAAATGGGTTACAGGCAAGGAAGCGAGGCAATTCGTTCATCGGCTGAGGCATTTTACTGATGCCATTATGGTTGGAATTGATACTGTAAAAAGGGATGATCCTAAACTTACAACCCGGCTTGACGGAATAAAGAGCCGGGATCCGGTAAGAATAATTCTCGATTCAAGGCTTTCAATTTCTGAAGATGCGATTGTATTGCAGCAGAATTCCGGTTCTGATACAATTATAATAGTAAGTGATTCGGCGCTTGATGCAGCCCTGTTACGGAAAAAAGCAAAATTTGAAGAAAAAGGCATTAAGATCATCGAGTCTCCGTACAGTGGCAACCTGATAGATCTCGATTTTCTTATGGGAAGACTCGGCTCAATCGGGATCACAAGCCTTTTAATTGAGGGTGGAAGCCGTGTGATAGCATCCGCCTTTTCTGCCGGAATAGTGGATAAAATTTTCTTTTTCTTTGCCCCCAGGATTCTTGGGGGTGATGGAGTAACTATCTGCAGCGGTCCAGGACCGGCGCTTATGAGCGATTCCATTCCCGTGAAAGAGGTAAGCATTCAAAGGTTCGGGAATGATATTTTGATAGAGGGATATATTTAATAATATGTTCACAGGGATAATCGAAAGCCTCGGCAATATCAAGACCATTCGTTCCTCAGGGCGTGAGGGGAAGCGTTTTTCCATAGTGGCCGATATTAACCTTGATGGAACGGATATCGGGGAGAGCATCGCGGTAAATGGGGCCTGCCTGACGGTTGTTGAGATTGACGGAAAGCGTTTTGAAGTCGATGTATCACCCGAAACTCTTGAAAAAACAACCCTCGGGAATGCAAGAACGGGGGAACGGGTAAACATAGAGCGGGCCATGCGTCTTTCAGACCGTCTGGACGGGCATCTTGTTTCAGGGCATATTGACGGAGTGGGCGCTATAACCGGAAAAAAAATTACAGGAAATGCGGTGGTGATAACTTTCGGCATACCTATTTCAATCTCTCGTTATGTAATTAAAAAAGGTTCTGTTGCGGTTGACGGCGTGAGTCTTACGGTGAACAACTGTGATGAGGGATGGTTTGAAGTGAGCATAATACCTCATACTGCCAGGCTCACTACAATGGGTATAAAAGGGGAAGGCGGTTTTGTTAATATTGAAACCGATATGATAGGCAGGTATGTTGAACGCTTTGCAGGGCTGCAATCGGGCGATTATAAGAAAAAAGATGCAAAGTCATCCATAGATATGGCTTTTTTGGCGAAAACCGGATATTTGTAAAAGAAAAGAGGTCAGGGATCGGTGGCCAGGGATCAGGGGTCGGAGATCAGAAGTCAGAGGTCAGGGGTGAAGAAGGGTCGCTTATATGAGTGACGTCAATATTTTGTTGAGGAGATAAATATTTAAAGATGCCGATGATTTCAATTGAAGAGGCCATCAGGGATATACGGGAAGGGCGAATGGTTATTCTGTCTGATGACGAAGACCGTGAAAATGAGGGCGACCTCACCATGGCAGCCGAAAAAGTAACCCCTGAAGCTATAAATTTCATGTCAAAATACGGGCGAGGGCTTATATGCCTTTCCATGACGGGCGAGAAAATCGATTCGCTTGATCTTCCGCCGATGGTGGAAAACAATACATCCATGTTTCAGACAGGTTTTACTGTTTCCATAGAAGCAAGATGCGGTGTTACAACCGGAATTTCAGCCCCTGACCGCGCCACCACCATACTTACTGCCATAGCAGACGGATCAAAGCCCAAGGACCTTGTCAGGCCCGGTCATATTTTCCCTTTAAGGGCAAGAGATGGCGGTGTGATGGTGCGTTCGGGGCAGACGGAGGGATCCGTCGATATGGCGCGCCTTGCCGGTTTAAAGCCGGCCGGAGTCATCTGCGAGATAATGGATGAAGACGGTTCGATGGCCAGAATGCCTGCGCTTGAAAAATTCAGCGAAAAGCACGGAATAGGCATTTGCACCATAGCGGATCTTATCGAATACAGAATGAGAACCGAAAGCTTTGTCAGAAGGATGGCGGAAACAGTTATTCCGACTTCATATGCAGGAGAGTTCAAGGCAATAGTATATGAAAATGATGTTGATGACTTTCTCCATATTGCAATGGTGAAAGGGGAGATTAATCCCGAAAAACCTGTTCTTGTCAGGGTTCATTCCGAATGCCTTACCGGCGATATATTCGGATCTTTAAGGTGCGACTGCGGCGACCAGCTTCACGAGTCGATGAGAATGATTCAAAAGGAGGGTTCGGGGGTTCTTCTTTATATCCGCCAGGAGGGGCGCGGCATCGGGCTTGTCAACAAGATTAAAGCCTATGCCTTGCAGGATCAGGGATTTGATACTGTTGAGGCGAATGAAAAACTGGGTTTTGAGCCGGATTTAAGAAATTACGGCATAGGAGCCCAGATTCTGGTTGATCTTGGTTTAAGAAAGATGAGGCTTATAACAAACAATCCCAAAAAAATGGTCGGGCTCGATGGATATGGATTAAGCGTTGTTGAACAAGTCGGGATTGAAATTGAAGCCAATAAATATAACAAGGGTTATCTTGAGTGTAAGAAGCTTAAAATGGGACACCTTATCAATGTTGATGTAGCCCCTTAAGCTAGTCGGTTTTTGATTTTTCCTTAAAATATGGAGGAATATATGCCTAAAATTATCGAAGCCAGCCTTCTTGCCGCGGGCAAGAAATTTGCAATTGTAGCAAGCCGATTTAATGATTTTATTACAGACAGGCTTGTCGGGGGAGCCGTTGATGCGTTGCTGCGGTCCGGGGCAAAGGAATCCGATATTGAAATAGTCAAGGTGCCGGGTTGTTTCGAGATTCCTCTTGTTGCAAAGAAAATGGCGGCAAGAAAAAAGTATAATGCAATCATATGCCTCGGCGCTGTTATCCGCGGGGCAACGCCGCACTTTGAATATGTGAGCGCAGAAGTTTCCAAAGGAATTGCGATGGTCGGACTGGAAACATCGGTTCCCGTTATTTTTGGAATAATAACGGCAGATACAATAGAGCAGGCAATCGAGCGCGCGGGCACCAAGGCCGGAAACAAGGGATGGAGCGCTGCAATTTCCGCCGTTGAAATGGCAAACCTGATTGAAATAGTCGATCAAGCGTAGCAATGGGAAGCCGCCGCAGGTCAAGGGAGCTTGCCATGCAGGCTCTTTTTTATATGGATAAGTGCCGGGATAATTCGGAAGGAATACTAAAGCTCTTCTGCGATAATTTTAATCCTGCCGAAGATATTCGTCCCTTTTTTGAGAGGCTTGTAAGAGGTGTTACCCGCTCCGAGCAGGAGATTGATTCCATAATAGAACAGTTTTCCAGCAACTGGAAAATAAACCGCATGTCATGTGTCGATAGGAACATCATGAGATTAGCCGTGTATGAACTTCTCTGGTGCAATGATATTCCTGCAAAAGTGTCGATAAACGAGGCAATCGACATAGGAAAAAAATACGGAACTGAAGAGTCGGGGTCATTTATAAACGGCATCCTTGACGGTATCCGGGATGCAATAGAAAAAGAAACAATTAAAGTAACTGATTAGACTGTAGGCTATTAGACTGTAGGCTGTAAGCCTTAGGAGAGTGGCTCTTACCGAAAAATCCTAACCCCGATAAACGGGATAAGCAAGTTTACGAAATTATTTTCTGCCGGAAACGCGCAGAAAATAATTTCTAAGGTGCTAATAGCCTACAGCCTATCCAGGAGGTTGATTTGATAATAAAAGATTTGACTGTCGGGCCGATAATGGCAAACTGCTTTATTTTAGGATGTGAAACTACAAAAGAAGCGGCTGTTATCGATCCGGGTGATGAGTCGAACAGGATTCTGATGGCTCTTGCCGGGCTGAAACTCAAAGTAAAATACATAATAAATACCCACGGGCATTTTGATCATGTGGGAGCAAACAGAAAGATTAAGGATGTGACAGGCGCGGATCTTCTGATACACAGCCTTGATGTTCCGATGCTTAGCCATCTTTCGGCAAGCGCCTCCGCATGGGGGCTTCATGCAGATGATTCTCCGCCTCCGGATCGGACTATAAAAGACGGTGACGAGATAAAAATTGGGAATATAACCTTAAAGGTCATTCATACGCCGGGGCATACGCCTGGTGGGATTTCCCTTTATTTTGACGGATGCGTTTTTGTCGGAGACACTTTGTTTGCAGGATCAATAGGCCGCACCGATTTTCCCGGCGGTGATTTTGATACTCTCATATCAAGCATAAGAAAAAAACTGTTTGTTCTGGGAGATGAAGTGAGAGTTTTTACAGGACACGGTCCTGAAACAACCATCGGCGATGAAAAAAGGCACAATCCTTTTGTTGGAATCAGATAAGCCAAGCGCCGGCAGGACGGGCTATGCCCCGCAACACTTTTTATATTTCCTGCCGCTTCCGCAAGGGCAGTCATCGTTACGTCCTGTTTTAGGAATAGTTTTTATCCCCGATTGTTTTTTTAACCAATCAACAGCGCCAGGCACCTTTTTCCAGGCATCAATTCCCGTTGCTGCATAGCAGAAGGCTTCATCTTCTCCTCCCATTGAAATTGTATCCGGGAGATGACGAGGAATCTTCTTTTTGCCGGTTATATACTCGGGAACATATTTATTGTATTTCATCGCATGTCTTAACTTTTTTTCAGCGCCCTTCGAATCCCCTTCCTTAACAAAGGCCAGCAATGCAGCGGGATACAGCCACTCGGCAGCGCAGTCATTTTCATAACCGCCTTTGGTCATGAATTTTTCGAGTTCATCATACACGCCGAGTTCTATCAGGAATGCGACAAGAATATATCGTATGCCCTGATTATCGGTGGTATTAAGTTTAAGCATCTCTCTGGCATGTCCGATAGCTTCGGTATGCTCACCCGACTCCCACAAACATCGCATGAGCCCTGCACGTGACCGCATGTAAGGCCGGGACGGAAAATATCCCCAGAAATGGCCTTTGTATTCCTTGAATATTTTTTTGCCGAGAGCGCGCTCACCGGCTTCAAGCCCCTTTTGATATAATTCCTTTGCTTCGTCAAGCGTGCGGGCCTCTTCTTCAGCAAGGAGATTATAGGCGTCCGCACAATCCGGTGAAACAGACAAAGCTTCCCTCGCAAGCCTTATGCTTTCCCTGGCACTTTCGGATTCCCATGCGTCATACATAATCTCCTGGGCGCGCTGAATGGCTGTTTCAGGCGGCACTTCAGGCACCATCCCGCCTTTCATGACGCTGTCAAGAAAAGCCTGGACATCTTTTTTGCCTTTAAATTTCTGCCCTTCAAGCAACCTTATTATATCCGAATTTATTTTTTCGACAGCTCTCTTGTCCGGTTTTTTGTCTTTCATCGTTTTTTATCCCTTTTTTTAGGCATCCTTTACCACTCTGATCAGCCATGAATCACTACTTAATCAGTACTATATTCATAATGTTTTGTCAGAGTATCAAAGCCCATATTCAGTTTTACTACATCATGTGGGATCAGAACATATCTCCATGGTTTGCCGCCGTTTTGAGCGGTGAATTCGCTTGCGTTTGTGCAGTAAGTAAGAGCGGCCTGAGCTTTTTCCTGAACCTCAACAGCGTCGATATCACCCTCTTTTTTTGTTTCGATCATGTAGATGGCGTCGGTTGTTTCCGCTACAAAATCAGGATGATATTGTCTGGAATTTTGTTTCCAGTAAATATGAAACTGATTTGCGGCCGGGCGCAGCCATTTCATAACCGCTTTGTCCTGCTCCAGGATACAGGTAAAATCTTTCTCAGTTTTTGAATCAAACTTATACAGGTTATGACAGGCTTTTTTAAAACCGGAAAAGACTTTGCCCGGAATCGCATTGGTTGGCGTTATGGTTTCCGTATAATGGTGAATGCTGTCTTTTGAATATTTCGAAAAGTTATGCTCCTCGATTCGGGTAAACGGCCTTACTACGGGCTTTAGAAAACCCGGCGTCTCACAATAGAAATGCTCCATCATTTGAGCGTAAATATATTGCCCTATCTCTTTTTTATGATACTGGACCACGTTCATCATCTGTTCATCGTTAAGGTATGATTCAAATTTGTCAATTGCCTGCCCGGCCAGTTTAAAAAGAAGTCCTGCCTGAACATCATAATCGATTTCCGGAAAGTTCATCAGTTCATTGACGATTATCTTATCAAGGCTGTCCGGAACAATCCTGCCTTTGCCGATCACAATGTCGATGCTGTTTTCCTGCTCACGGAGCTTTTTAACAAGGATTTCTTCAGACACCGGCTGAAAGTTCAAATTTTTAACATCAAGGTCAAAATCACGAAAGCCTGACCGCACATCACCGCTCTGCTGGATTGTGATCCGTGGAATCTCAATTATATTCCGGGTAAATTCAGCCACCAGTTTCTCATAAACCTTTACAACGTCCTTAATCATCTGATCGGCAAACAACGACTGTTGAGGAGACTTGGAAATGGCCTGCTTTATCTTCTCTACGGCAATCTCCTTTATTT
>CAYVMK010000044.1:0-10507 GCA_964452445.1 uncultured Desulfonema sp.
CACCGGTTCAAATCCGGTTGGGGACGCCACAATAAATAAAGCGGTCAGTCTGACATCAGGCTGACCGCTTTATTTTTAGGGCAAATGCGGAAAATACGAAATTTCCTTTACATCTAATGCTGGCGGTATCATCTATATCTGAAAAAAATTCAAGAATTTCACTGCTTTTTTCGTATCAGGCCGATGAGCAGAGTTTGCGACAAGGGGAGTGAGACTGGAAATCGGGCTGTTCCGCAATACACGCTCAGCGCGAACGTTCCCCCTTCGGCTTAAGCCGCTGGATATTCCGGATTTCTTGCAATGGTCTTTCTTGACAATGGCTACAAAAATGGCTATTATTCTCGAAAGTACATATTGTGCGGCAAAGGGAGGTAAGAATCATGGAAGAGCAGTATACGATAGTCGATGCCAAAAACAAGCTGACATCGCTCATTCATTCCGTGGAAACAGGACAGGCTGTCAAGCTGACCCGGCATGGCAAGCCCGTAGCTGTTTTGTTGTCCATTAAAGATTACCAGAGGCTGAACCGGAAAAGAGAAGGATACTGGAGTGCATTGAATTCCTGGCGGAAAAACGTGGAAAAAGAGGGTGCAGTTGTTACCGGAGAAGAATTTGAAAGCATTAGAGATGATTCTTCAGGCCGGGAAGTCGACTTTTCATGATAAAATACCTGCTTGACACAAACGTTTTATCTGAAGCTGTGAAATTGAACCCCGACCGGTATGTGATAGCAATGCTCGAAAAACATCAAGACGAAATTGCGACGGCTACCCCGGTATGGCATGAACTCCTGTACGGCTGCCGTCGGCTTCCGGTTTCCCGTGAGCGGGAGATGCTCGAAGCATATTTAGAGGATGTCGTACTGAGGAACATGGATATCCTTCCTTATGATGAACGGGCGGCAGAATGGCATTCAGAACAGAGGTCGAAGCTATCCATGCAGGGGAAGATGCCGTCTTTTGTGGACGGTCAGATCGCGGCAATCACGAGAGTTAATGATCTGATTCTGATCACACGGAACACTCACGATTTCAAATTGTTCGAGAACTTCCAAGTCTTAAATTGGCATAAAACTTAGATAACAGCTTTTGTCCTTCAATAATCCACGATATTCGTTCAAGAAAGTATTGAAGTCCCCTTGTGCTACAAACCCGGACAGTTCATGTGCTTCTGACAAATATTTTAATAATATTGACAAACATGCCGATTTCATGAGAATTTATCTCCTTTCGGAATGCTGACAATTCCTCAATGAGCGGTTCAGGAGTAGAATTGAAAATGGATAACCTGTTTTTCGAACGACCTATCCTTAATTCTCCTTATAAATACCCTGCGCGATATTGGGAGCTTGACGAGCATGGCCAGCCCACTCAGCGTATTATCGAAAGCCGCCGTCGTGCGGAATTCATCACGCCGATTCCAAAGCCCAGGAAACGCAAAGGCGCAGCCGAACAACAACATTTCATTTTTGATGAAGGCAAAGGTCTTTCGAGCAAGGAGCAGCAGTACGATCCGACACCTATTATTAATGAGCTGCGACACCATGTTGATCAATGGAGGAGGCTGCTAAACCCGAACGACTGGCAGGTTACACCTGAAACCGTGCGTCTGCTTCAGCACTGGCGGCATCACCGGTTTAATGATATCCGGCCTTTTTTCTGTCAGGTTGAAGCAATTGAAACCGCGATCTGGCTCACCGAAGTGGCTCCAAAATCCGGAAAGACCGGGAAAGGCTTCTTGGAGCATCTTGCCAATGCAAACAATGATGCCAATCCTGAACTCATGCGTCGTGCCCTCAAACTGGCAACCGGAGCCGGTAAGACCACAGTAATGGCCATGTTGATTGCCTGGCAGACGATCAACTCTGTCCGCCGCCCCGCCGGCAGAAAATTTACCCGCGGATTCCTGATTGTTGCTCCCGGTCTGACAATTAAAGACCGCCTGCGTGTACTCTATCCGAATGATCCGGACAGTTACTATGCAAGCCGTGAGTTGGTGCCGTGCGACATGCTTGACGATATCAAACGCGCCAAGATCGTGATTACAAACTATCACGCTTTCAAGCCAAGAGAACGCATAGATCTTTCCAAGGGCGGACGCTCATTGCTTCAGGGGCGGGGAGAAGCGCTAAATACCCTGGAAACTGAAGGCCAGATGCTTCAGCGGGTAATGCCCGGTCTGATGGGCATGAAAAATATTCTTGTGATAAACGACGAGGGTCATCACTGTTACCGCGAAAAACCCGGTCAGGATAACAAGGAAGATCTGAAAGGAGATGAAAAGAAGGAAGCTGAAAAAAATAACGAGGCTGCCCGTTTATGGATCTCCGGTCTTGAAGCCGTCAACCGCAACCTCAGTGTGACGCGAGTGATCGACCTTTCGGCAACACCGTTTTTTCTTCGCGGCTCCGGCTATGCCGAAGGCACCCTGTTCCCCTGGACAATGAGCGATTTTTCGCTGATGGATTCCATAGAATGCGGTATCGTCAAACTGCCCCGCGTGCCTGTTGCAGATAATATTCCCGGCGGGGATATGCCGAGATTTCGCGAGTTATGGAAACACATCGGGACTAAGATGCCCAGAAAACGCAGGGACAAAACCAAACCGCTTGACCCTCTGAATATTCCCGTTGAATTACAGACTGCGCTTGAAGCGCTTTACGGCCATTATTCGAAAACTTTTGATCTCTGGCGTCAAAATGGGGTCAAAATACCTCCCTGTTTCATAATTGTCTGTCAAAACACTTCTGCTTCAAAACTCATCTATGACTACATTTCGGGCTTTTATCGTACGAATGAAGACGGTTCCGAAACGTTCGTAAACGGTCGTCTGGCCCTGTTCCGTAATTTTGATGAGCATGGCAACCAATTTGCCCGCCCGAACACTCTTCTAATAGACAGCGCACAGCTCGAATCAGGTGATGCTCTGGATGATAGTTTCAGGGCTATGGCTGCCGACGAAATAGACCGTTTCCGGCGTGAGATCGTGGAGCGAACAGGTGATCGCCACCAGGCTGAAAATTTAAGCGATCAGGACCTGTTGAGAGAAGTCATGAACACTGTCGGCAAAGAGGGTCGTCTTGGCGAATCGATCCGCTGCGTTGTATCGGTTTCGATGCTCACTGAAGGATGGGATGCCAGAAATGTCACTCACGTTTTGGGCGTCCGCGCTTTCGGCACCCAGCTTTTATGCGAGCAGGTTATCGGCCGTGCCCTGCGCCGCCAGTCATATGATCTAAACGAAGAGAACCTGTTCAATGTTGAATATGCCGATGTTCTGGGTATTCCATTCGACTTTACCGCCAAACCGGTTGTAGCACCCCCCCAACCGCCCCGTGAAACCATTCAGGTCAAGGCGATGCGGCCTGAAAGAGACTCTCTTGAAATACGGTTTCCGCGCGTTATGGGATATCGCGTTGAGCTTCCCGAAGAACGGCTTAGCGCTTTGTTCAATGAAGAGTCTGTCATGGAGCTTACGCCGGATCTTGTCGGACCTTCTATAACACGCAACGAAGGCATCATCGGTAAAGGCATTGATCTCACACTGGCCCATACCAGCGACCTCCGCCGCTCGACGCTCCTCTTCCACATCACTCAGCGTCTGTTATATACCAAATGGCGTGATCCCGGTGAGGAAGCCAAGCTGCACCTGTTCGGTCAACTCAAGCGGATAACAAGGCAATGGCTCGATACTTGTCTCATCTGCAAGGGCGGCGCCTATCCGGCCCAGCTTATGTATCTTTCTCTTGCAGATATGGCCTGTGCAAAGATTACCGCCGGCATTACACGAGCTTTAGTGGGTGAACGACCGGTAAAAGCCGTGCTTGATCCTTATAACCCCACAGGCTCTTCTATCCATGTAAATTTCAGAACATCAAAGAGAGATCGCTGGGAAACCGATTCCCGCCGCTGTCACATAAACTGGGTAATTCTCGACAGCGACTGGGAGGCCGAGTTCTGCCGCGTTGCAGAGTCTCATCTGCGCGTCCGCGCCTATGTCAAGAATCACAATCTCGGTCTGGATGTCCCATACCGCTACGGTTCCGAAACACGCACATATATCCCCGACTTCATTGTTCTGGTGGATGACGGTCATGGCGACGACGATCTCCTGCATCTGATCGTCGAAATTAAGGGCTATCGTCGTGAAGATGCCAAAGAGAAGAAAGCCGTTATGGATACTTACTGGATTCCCGGTGTGAACAACCTGGGCAGTTACGGACGCTGGGCATTTGCCGAATTCACCGAGGTCTATCAGATTGAGGCCGACTTCAATACTAGGGTCGAATCTGAGTTTAATAAAATGATTGAGGGAATTGTGAAAAGTGAAAGATAGCATGAATAAAGAAACGCTGTTTTCGCTCATCGCTTCCGGAGAAGATAGTACCCGTCAGTTCAAGATCGATGTTAAAAACGGTGATTCTCTGGCTTCGGAGATGGCAGCTTTTGCCAATTCCGAAGGAGGTGCGATTTTTATCGGAGTAGCCGATGACGGTTCGGCGCCGGGTCTGAGCCGGGAGGATGTGAGGCGGATCAATCAGCTTATCAGCAATGCCGCCAGTCACCTTGTCAGAAGCCCCCTGTCTGTTGATACCAGAAATGTTCAGATTTCTTCGAAACGGATAGTTATAGTTTTAACTGTGCCCAAAGGGATAGACAAACCCTACTTCGATAAAAATGGTGTGATCTGGCTGAAATGCGGGGCGGATAAACGCCGGATCAATTCGAAAGAGGAGTTGCGCAGGTTGTTCCAGATTTCAGATCAGTTTCATGCCGATGGTCTGCCCACAAAAGCAAAAATAGACAAACTTGACAAACTTCGTTTTCGCGATTTCCTGCGGGACATCTACAAACAGGATTATCCCGACTCGGCTGCCGGGCGGCTTCGTCTTTTGCAAAACATGAATCTTGCTACCGATGAAGGATATCTCAACCTTGCAGGTGTGCTCCTTTTTGCAGAACGCCCCGAGTGGATCAAACCTCAGTTCATCGTAAAAGCCATTCGTTATCCCGGAAATGAAATCCATGCCACGGATTATTTAGATACGGAAGATTTTTCCGGCTCCCTGCGCAAAGTGTTTGACGATTCCCTAGCATTTATCATGCGGAACCTGCATAAGATACAGGCCGGACGCGGTGTTAATGCTCCGGGTGTGCCTGAAATTCCCGAATCTGTTTTTGAAGAGCTTCTGGTCAATGCCCTGATTCACCGCGATTATATGATCAGCGCCACCGTTCGCCTTTTTATTTTCGACAATCGTATTGAAATTATCAGCCCCGGGCATCTACCCAATAACCTGACGGTGGAAAAAATGCGGGCTGGCATTTCCAATATTCGAAATCCTGTCATAGTTTCGTTTGTGGCAAAGGGGCTTTTACCCTATCACGGACTTGGCTCAGGGATTAAGAGGGCGCTGGAAGGATGGCCGGATATCGACTTTGCCGATGATCGTGAAGGCTGCCTGTTCACCGCAACGGTTCACCGAAAAGAGCAGGCTGGTTCACCAAAAAGTTCACCGATAAGTTCGGGGAAAATGACGGTGAAAATGACGGTAAAAACGCCGGTGAAAATGACGGTGAAAATATCTGAGCAAATTATCAAGCTGCTGAGTGATAATCCATCCATGACTTTGGCTGAGGTGGCAAGGGAAATTGGGAAATCCTTGAGTACTGTCGAAAGAGCAAGCGCAAAATTGGTAAAAAGCGGCCAAATGAAATATATCGGCCCCCAAAAGGGCGGACATTGGGAGATTATTGAACAACAAGAAGTTAAGGATTGATGAACTCGGAAATAGTCACATTTTATACGGCAAAGTAAAAAGTTCAAGTTCAAGGCGTTGCAAATCCCGTTTGATGAAGCGTACTTATCGTACGCCGCAATCGCAACGAGATGAAGCGCAACACAGAAATCGGACTTTTTACGAAACCGCCAAGGATTGATAATGGCAAAGGAACCAAACAGGCTGACTGTCGAAACGCTCAAGCACGATAAAGCCACCAGAAAAAACATCCCTACTGCCGAATACCAGTCGGTCATGAAAAAGGACGAACAAAACCCCGTTCGCGTTACTCTGGAGCGCGGCGCTGCCGGGCTTGATGACGAAAAGCGGAAGCGCAACCGCGATCTTGACCCGCAACTGGTCTGGCGAGGCAAAGACGAGCAGGACTGGTCGGATCTGGTAGTTCATGCTCCGCCCCTTTATATTCAGGAGAAGGTGCATCCAAAGGTGCTGATCGACGATCTGCTGCGTCGTTCCAAAGCCGATAAAAAAGCCGTAGAACCGCAATTCGACCTCTTTTCCGATTTCAACGGCCTGCCTACCGAGAGCGCAAAGACAGAATTCTACCAGCATGACGCCAACTGGTCCAACCGCATGATCCTCGGCGACAGTCTCCAGGTCATGGCATCCCTGGCAGAGCGTGAAGGTTTGCGAGGCAAAGTGCAGTGCATCTATTTTGACCCGCCTTATGGTATCAAGTTCAACAGCAACTTCCAATGGAGCACCACCAGCCGTGATGTAAAGGACGGTAAGGTCGACCACATCACCCGCGAGCCCGAGCAGGTGAAGGCCTTCCGCGACACTTGGCGCGACGGCATCCACAGTTACCTCACTTACCTACGCGACCGCCTCACTGTCGCCCGCGACCTCCTCGCCGATTCCGGTTCCATCTTCGTCCAGATCGGAGATGAAAACGTCCACCGTGTCCGCGCATTGATGGACGAGGTGTTTGGGGACGAAAATTTCGCGGGCCAGATCGCATTTAGAAAAACGGGAGCATTCGAGAGCATCCTGCTCGGTCAAACCACGGATTATCTTCTTTGGTTCGGGAAAATTAGAGTTTCAATGAAATATCGCCAACCTTTGAAACCTAAGACATTCGACGAGGGGTCAGGCCAATATTACAAATGGGTTGAAACGCCGGATGGAACTCGGCGGTCATTAACGAAAGCGGAAAGAGAAGACCTCTCATTGCTTCCAGCTGAGTCAAAGCTCTTTCTAATGTCACCGCTCTCCTCTGCAGGGCCATCTGGCAATCCGTTTGATTTCACTTTTGATGGCACAACGTATACATGTGATTCTGGATCGCATTGGAAAACGACAGATAGGGGCTTGTCTAAACTGAGCCTTTCAGGTCGGTTGAACGCAGCCGGTAAACGTATCTACTATGTTCGATATATGGACGATTTTGCGGTAAGCCCTTTCGATAACGTGTGGAGTGACACTGTAGCTGGAGGATATTCGGGTTCAAGCATTTATGTAGTGCAAACAAGCGCAAAAGTTATTCAGCGCTGCATCCTTATGACCACCGACCCCGGCGACCTCGTCCTCGATCCCACTTGTGGCTCAGGTACCACCGCCTATGTCTCCGAGCAATGGGGACGCCGCTGGATCACTATCGATACTTCCCGTGTGGCACTGGCGCTGGCCAGGGCACGGATCATGGGTGCAAGATATCCATATTATCTGCTGGCAGACAGCAAGGAAGGGCAACTCAAGGAAGCCGGGATTACCCATACGACACCATCAAGTCGGCAAACTCGTGGCGATATCCGTCAGGGATTTGTCTATGAACGGGTGCCCCACATTACTCTCAAATCCATAGCAAATAACACAGAGATCGACGTAATTTGGGAAAGGTTTCATGAGAAGCTGGAACCACTGCGTGAAAAACTAAATAAAGTGCTTGGGGAAAAATGGGAAGAGTGGGAAATCCCCCGTGAGGCTGAAGATAAATGGCCGGCTGAAGCAAAAAAGATCCATGCCCAGTGGTGGCAGCAACGCATCGCTCGTCAGAAAGAGATCGACGCATCTATCGCAGCCAAGGCTGAATTCGAATACCTGTATGACAAACCTTATGAGGCAAAAAAGACAGTCCGTGTGGCCGGACCACTCACGGTTGAAAGCCTTTCGCCTCACCGCGTGCCTGGAGTAGATGAGAATGACGAACTGATCGACAGTCTGGCAGAATCAAAATCCGTATATGGAGAGGTTCAGAGCTTTGTCCGGATGATTCTGGAAAACCTCAAGACATCAGGAGTTCAGCAGGCGCACAAAGAAGATAAGATTGTATTTACCTCTCTTGTTCCCTGGCCAGGCAACCTGGTTTGCGCCGAAGGCAGATACATCGAAGGCAATACTGAATCAGGCATTGAAAAACGCGCCGCCATATTCATCGGCCCTGAATTCGGCACTGTCTCCCGTCCTGACCTGGTTGCCGCTGCCCGCGAGGCCGGAGATGCCGATTTCGATGTGCTCATTACCTGCGCTTTCAACTACGATGCCCATTCTTCGGAATTCAAAAATCTTGGCCGCATTCCTGTGCTTAAAGCGAGGATGAACGCCGACCTTCATATGGCAGATGATCTTAAAAATACCGGCAAGGGCAACCTCTTTGTCATCTTTGGCGAGCCGGATATCGATGTTCTTGATGCCGGGAATAATCAAATCCAGGTAAAGGTCAACGGCGTGGATGTGTTTCATCCGAATACCGGCGAGGTACGCAGCGACGGCGCCGAAGGAATCGCCTGCTGGTTCATCGACACCGACTACAACGAGGAGAGTTTCTTCGTCCGTCATGCCTATTTTCTTGGCGCAAATGACCCATACAAATCTCTCAAAACTACTCTTAAGGCCGAGATCAACGAGGAAGCCTGGGCAACTTTGAACAGCGACACATCCCGCCCCTTCGACAAACCCAAATCCAGCCGGATCGCGGTAAAGGTGATCAATCATTTAGGGGATGAGGTTATGAAAGTGTTTAAGGTGGAATGAGACTGATTCAACAAAGGAGGTTCAACCATGGCAAGTGCTGACCAATTGAAGGCTCTGCTTAAATCCCACATGGAAGGTGATGATCAGCGGTTCTTTTCAGTAGCCATGCAACTCGCAGCACATGAGGCGAAGTTGGGTCATGGCAAGCTGGCTGAGGAAATGCGCGAGCTGATCGACGAGGCCAAGCGCCGACAGGGTACAGGGCAGCCGACTCCAATCAGTCGGCCTCGGGGCGAGTTAGCCAATCTGCTGACGGTCTCCTATCCTAATGCTCGACTGGGCGATATGGTGTTGAATGATGCTCTTGAACAACAGATTCAGCGCATTATCCGAGAGCAACGCCATGCCGCAAGGATACTGGAGCATGGCCTCTCACCGCGGCGCAAGCTCCTGCTGGTTGGCTCACCAGGCACCGGCAAGACGTTGACAGCTTCGGTTCTTGCGGGAGAGTTGGGTATCCCGCTGTTTGAGGTCCGTCTCGACGGACTGATTACTAAGTTTATGGGGGAGACGGCGGCCAAGCTGAGGCAAATTTTTGAGGCCACTGGCCAAACCCGCGGGATCTATTTCTTCGATGAGTTTGACGCCATCGGTTCCCAGCGCGGCATGACGAATGATGTTGGTGAAATTCGGCGTGTGCTTAACAGTTTCCTGCAAATGATCGAGCAGGATCAGTCCCACAGCCTCATCGTTTCCGCCACCAATCACCCGGATATTCTGGATCCAGCGTTATTTCGCCGCTTCGATGATGTACTCCGCTACGAACTGCCCGCTGAAGAACAAATCGCCGCTTTGCTGCGGGCACGTCTGTTGCGTTTTTCTGCCAAAGGTGTCTCATGGAAGCGCCTCGCCAAATCTGCTGCCGGATTGAGCTATGCGGAGGTCGCTCGGGCTACCGAAGATGTTCTGAAAGAGGCGTTGATCCATGATCAAGAGCTCGTTACCGAGGCTGATATTCGTAAGATGTTGCTCGAACGCCAGGGCGTTGCGGATAAACTAAATAAAAATGTATAACGGGGAGGCAACGTTTCGGAATGGAAAATCAAACCGGTAAGAAAAGACGGCACTTTATTCTGGATGGTTTTTCCGAATCCGAACGGTTCAGTCGGCCAAAGCAGAAGATTGAACGGGCGTCAGTCCCAGAACAGGACCGACGCAGCCATGGCGCGGCGTTGCTCGGTCAGGTCGAGACGCTGAAGCCGATACTGGAAAACGCCCGCAGGGCTCAGGAAGATGCCGGATGCGAGGGCGGCTTCGGGTTGCAGGTCGAATTCGAAAGCTTCCCGGACATCGAGTTGGCCTTCGAAAAGCTGGCACGGGAGCGCTCCCGCATCGAGTTGTTGAATGTAAGGCATGACGACCAGAAGTCCTATGCGACTGTTTTTGTGCCGGATGGAAAACTTGTACATTTCGAAAAGCTCATCCAAGACTATCTTGATGAAAAACATGACAGTGCAGGGCGGGTTCGTGACAATAAGAGCCTCGTAAACACAATTAAACAGATTCGTGCCGCCAGCCTGCGCGCACTTTGGACGGATGACCCAGGGGTTTTTCCGGCCACGGATGATGAAACCTTATGGTGGGAGGTATGGCTTCCAATACGCGGCGATCGGTCCGCCACTGTAACAAATTTCCATAGATTGGCTGAGGCCCAGAATTTCGAGGTTGCGACGGGAGAATTGGAGTTCCCGGAGCGAACGGTATTGCTGGTCCGCACCTCTGCCGGGGCAATGC
>CAYVMK010000045.1:0-1063 GCA_964452445.1 uncultured Desulfonema sp.
GAGGCGTTTGTTCAGAACTTTCTTTAAGCACGCGATGTTATTTGATAGATAGGACAGAACAAAAACATCCCGGGGTTAACGGTCTTTTGCCATAAAGCAATGAAGGATAATTATAAATGAGTATCATAAGCAGAATTTTTCTGACAGGCGACTATGTCTGTCCCTGGTGGCTTGCCTATACTTTCGACAATCCTCTCAGGCGGTTAATACATAATCCGGAGAAGATGCTTAAAAAATTCATTAAGGAAGGGGATACGGTCGTTGATATAGGATGCGGGATGGGATATTTTTCAATCGGAATGGCAAAGATGGTAGGAGAAACGGGGCGTGTTATTTCAGTCGATTTGCAGGAAAAGATGCTCGAGAGGGTCCGCCACCGGGCACAGCAGAAAGGCCTCTTATCCCGGATAACCCCTCATAAATGCACGTCCGATAAACTGGGAATAACGGTAAATGCGGATTTTGCGCTCGGATTCTGGATGGTGCATGAAGTCCGGAATAAGGATGCTTTTTTTAATGAGATTGTTACCTTTTTAAAACCGGGAGCCCGTTTTCTTCTTGTTGAACCTAAAATTCATGTAACGGAGCCTTATTTCAAAAAGATTGCGGATATTGCGACAAAAGCCGGGCTGAAGTCACATTCCGAAGAGAAAATCGGTTTAAGCAGGGGAATGCTTTTTTTAAAGGAGTAAGGCTTGAGAAGAAAACCGGCGGTCGAAGCCTCTTTTACATGTTGTAAATAATTCTGGCATCGACCCGACAAAAGAGACTTTCACTTCCCGGGAACCGGAAACACCCCGCAATTTATTACCCCGAAAAGAATCCCGACGAATTAGCGCATAACATATTGATAATAATTAATTAATACTGTGAATACAGGCGCCGGAATCGCTGCGGATGCCGAATGTAATCATAGAGGGAGAGGCATGGCATATGTTTTGCTAGATTTATTATAAAACGCTTGGTCTGGAGACTGAAGGATCTCAGGAATGGCTTGCGTATTCTGTATTCCGACTGTTAACTCCTGGGCATCTTCAAAAAACCACCAAACACACCCAACACA
>CAYVMK010000045.1:1073-10472 GCA_964452445.1 uncultured Desulfonema sp.
GGGCATCTTCAAATAATAAGGTCATCAATGGAACCTAAACAGGAAGTTGGCGTATCCATAAAACAACCCGATCCGGGAAAAAAGGGGAAAGAGCGTTATTCCAAACTCTACCGGAAATTCATTTTTCTCACCCTTATATGCTCTCTGGTTCCCCTTTTCCTGGTCGGTTGGGGGATATACGCTTACTATTCCGGATTTTCAAAGATCCGGATAATGGACTATTTCAAGAATCAGGTCGAGCACCACCGGGAAATAATAGAACTCTTTTTACGGGAACGAACTTCAGACCTCCAATTGGTAATTCTGACGCATTCTCCCGATTCCCTGCAAAACCCGGAAAATCTCAGACGCATCTTCAGTATAATGAACCAGGGAAATTCGTTTTTTACGGACCTGGGACTTATCGATGATAAGGGCAAGCATTTGGCATATATCGGCCCGTATGATCTGATGGACAAGGACTATTCCCAGATTTTCTGGTTTAAGGAAGTAATGAAAAAAGGGATTTATATCAGTGATATGTTTATGGGGTTTCGCAATGCCCCCCACTTTATTATCGCCGTCACCCGGATTGAAGGGAACAGGAAATGGGTCTTACGGGCGAGCATAGATACGGAATATTTCCGTTCCCTGGTTGAGAACGTCAAGATAGGCGCAACCGGTGAAGTATATCTTTCGAATCAGGAAGGAATCCTGCAAACCACTTCCCGTTTCAGCGGTAAAATAATGGAAAAGGCCCGGTTGCCGGTTGAGTTTTTCAGCAAGGAAAGCGGCATCGGAATATATGTGGCCGATAATAATGATCCGAACCGGCGTTTTCCCCGTCAGTTAGTCGCCTACACCTGGCTTGAAAATCCCCGCTGGAAGCTGGTCGTAAAACAGGATTATGCCGAAGCCTTCAGAGACGCAAATCAGGCAAACCGGGCCGCATTAATTTTTCTCCATCTTAGTCTTCTGATCATCCTGGTCATCTCTGTGATCAGCGCCCGATACATGATTAAAATCATAAAGAAGCGGGACGAAGAAACGGATTTGCTGAACAAACAACTCGTTCAGGCGGGGAAATTGGCTTCACTGGGGGAACTCTCGGCCGGAGTGGCCCACGAGATCAATAATCCCCTGGCCATCATTCTGACTGAAAGCCAGGTCATGAAGGACACGATCGAGGAGACCTCCAGCCTTAACGATGAAGTCAAAACCGAATTGATCGCCTCCCTGTCTCAGACGGAATCCCAGGTCCATCGTTGCAGTCTCATCACCCAGAACCTCCTCAAATTTTCACGTCGGAACAAGTCTCAAAGAGAGACGGTAAATCTGAATGCTTTCCTTGAAGAAGTGATCCGGCTTATGGATGGAAAAGCAAAGGGGATGGGGATTGATTTCGCGCTCGATCTGGAAAAAGATATTCCTTCATTCCGCTCGGACCCTTCCCTGCTGCAGCAGGTGTTGATAAACCTTATCAACAACGCTGTCGACGCTCATGACGGAAAACCTTATGGAACGATCAGCATTGGAACCCGAACCGACAGCCAACGCCATGGGGTGGAGATCACCGTCGGCGATACGGGTTCGGGTATTTCTCCCGAGAACATGGAAAAAATATTCGACCCTTTTTTCACCACGAAGGCGGTGGGAAAGGGAACCGGATTGGGGCTTTCCATAACCTACAGCACTATCAAGGGGTTGGGCGGGGACATTTCGGTTCGAAGCGCCATAGGCAAGGGGACTCAATTTACTATTTTTCTTCCTTTCAGTCCTCCTGACAACGCTCATGAAAACCGGGAAGAGGTAATTACCCTGCCCCGCTTTTCCATATAAAAATGTGGAGCTAAAAATGAAAAGACCTAGAATTCTTCTCGTTGACGATGAGGTGGTTTTTGCCGATAACCTTCTTAAGCTTCTGTCTAAAAGAGGATATGATGCCGTAGTGGTATATAACGGCGCTGATGCCGTCAACATGGTCGGAGAAAAGGAGTTCGACGTCATCATCCTTGATATGAAGATGCCGGGGATGGACGGCATTGCCACATTGAAAGAGATCAAGAAAAAAGCGCCTCTTGTGGAAGTAGTCATACTTACGGGTCATGGCTCCGTCGAATCGGGAATCGAGGGCATGCAACTCGGGGCTTTTGACTTTTTGATGAAACCGGTCAGTATCGACGATCTCCAGGAAAAGGTGAGCGAAGCCTACCGGAGAAAACTGATACAGCGGGAAAGGGAGTGACTTGTGACGGCAGGAGTCAGAATCCAGGAGTCAGAATAAAAAAGGGTCATTTCCGATTTTACATTCTGAATTCCGGCGCCTGAATACTCTATAAAAATACTTTAACTGTATTCGATAAGTGATACGATATGCCTAATTTAAAACGTGTTTTTCTGATTGATGACGAGAGGCTTTTTGTAGAGTCCCTGACCAAGGTCCTGCGAAAAAGAGAGATGGTGATCAAATCGACTCACAGCGGAACCGAGGCCATCGACATTCTTTCCACCGAAACGTTCGACGTTATCGTCCTTGATATCAAGATGCCGGGGATTGACGGTGTAACGACCCTGAAAGCAATCCGGGATAAGGGCGTTATGACTCCGGTGATCATCTTAACCGGCCAAATGGATATCGAACGCGTCACCGAAGTACTGAAAATGGGCGCGGAACTTCTTCTCAAACCGTGCCCTGTGGAAACACTCGTTTCCGCTATCGAGAATGCCCATGAAAGAATGATGTCGGCAAAAGGCAGATAACCGGAAAGGTGATGGACAATGGCCACAATCCTTATTGTTGACGACGATAAACAATTGCGTCGGAGCTTTGAAAAGCTTTTATCCGATGAACAGCATACCGTATTAACGGCTTCCAGTGGTGAAGAGGTCCTCGCGATCATACGATCGGCCAGAGTCGATTTGGCTATCATAGATGTGTGCCTTCCGGGGATAAACGGTCTGCAGACATTTAAGGCCATGCGCGAAATTGATCCAAAGCTCACGGGGATTATAATGACAGCCTTCAGCACCACCGAAACGGCGATAGAAGCGATGAAACTGGGGGCCTTTGACTATATCACCAAGCCCTTTGATATCCCCGAAATTCTCACCCTTATCGATCAGGCAGTGGAGGCAGGTCGCCTTGCGCGCTCCCGCGTGGAGATGGACGTCGTTCCCAGGACAACCTCCTCCGAGATCATCATCGGGCAGTGCAAGGTCATGCAGGAACTCTACAAAACAATCGGGCGGGTAGCCCCCACCGACGCGACGGTGCTCATCCGGGGGGAATCCGGAACGGGAAAGGAACTCGTAGCCCGCGCCCTTTATCAGCACAGTCTCAGGGCAGGCGAACCGTTCCTGGTAATCAATTGCGTAGCCATCCCTGAAAACCTGCTGGAAAGCGAGCTTTTCGGATACGAAAAGGGTACCTTCACAGGGGCGCTGCGCCAGCGCATCGGGAGAATCGAACAGGCTCACAGGGGAACGATCTTTCTGGATGAAATAGGCGATATGCCGTTAAGTCTGCAACCCAAAATCCTTCGTCTGCTCGAGGAGAAGAGTCTCGAGCGTCTCGGCGGGCATGAAACCATTCCGGTCAATGTTCGCATTATTACGGCTACCAGCCGGGATCTTGAATCCGCCATTGCGGACGGATCTTTTCGGGAAGATCTCTATTATCGCTTGAAGGTGGTCACCATCCGGATTCCTCCCCTGCGGGAACGACTGCAGGATATACCGCGTCTTATCGATCATTTTCTTGCCCGGTTTTCCAGGGATATGAACATGGATAACCCTGGAATGACCCTGGAAGCCAAGGAGATCGTCAGCCGGCGCCACTGGTCCGGCAACGTCCGTGAACTGTCCAACGCCATACAAAAAGCCCTGATTTTCAGCCGCGGATGTCCCATTCGTCCGGAAGATATCACTCATGCCATGGACGACAAGAAAAGTGGAGCGTATGAGAGCGCCGACGATGGGTATCCCGAAGAGACAATGCGGCAATGGATCCGCAAGGTTCTCCTTTCGAAGAAATACGCTAACGTATTTGATTATTTAAATGACCGTTTCTCCAGCACCGTTATCGGGGCGGCGCTCGAAATTACAGGCGGCAACAAAAGCATCACTGCCAAATTCCTGGGTCTTTCCAGACCGACCATCCAGGCCAGAATCGAAAAATACCGGCTCAAGGTTGAAACCAACGTGAAAGAGGAAAATCCGTTATGTCCCGAGCCCCTTTCGGCGGTCGAGGATTCTTCTTTACATGATGTAAATAATTCTGGCGCCGGCCAGACAAAAGGAACTTTGACTTCCCGGTAACCGGAAATACTCCGCAACTTATTGCGCCTAAAGAACCCCGACAAATTAGCGCATAACAGATTGATAATATTTAATTAATACTGTGAATACAGCCGCTTGGATCGCTGCGGATGACTAATATAACCATAGAGGAAGAGGCATGGCATATGTTTTGCTGTACCTATTGTAACAACCACATGGTCCGATGACTGAAGGCTCACAAGGAATCAAATCCCTTCGGGGTGGCAAAATAAAGACGAATAACCGGCCTTTTTTATTATATTAAAGGGTCAAAATGGAAAAAACGTTTAGAAAAGGAGGTTTTGTAAATGGCAAAAACGAAAGGAGCGATTAAGTTTGTGTTCTGGCTGGCTGTGTCCGTAGGGTTGTTTTATTACGCATTCCATTCCTACAACACCGGGCAGATGGTTTCGTGGTACTATTACAAGGCCAATACGGATGGGTACGCCGTCCATTCGGCTTCGTTCAAAAGCGCAACCAAGGAAAACCCGGCGATGCTGCAGATCGGTAAATTTGATACCATTGAAGGTCTTCAGGCGGTGGAAGTCAAGAAGGGTGACCGCCTGCCGGTGAATGCAGACGGCATCATCGATCAAAAGGTGCTGAAAGAGGAGAAGCGGGCCAAGCTGGAAGGCGAAATGATCAAGGTTATGGCGCCCTCACAGATAAAAGAGTCCAAAGGATTTAAATACAAGGACACCTTCAAGCATAAGGGGGTCCAGACGAACCCCTGGTCAGGGGCCTGGAATGTCGGAATGGTACTTGTTATCGGCCTAGCGCTCGGATTGATGGCCGAAGGGTTTACCGATATCATGGGATTGAAGCTTGAGAAGATAGTACATGACCACTAAAGGAGGATAAAAATATGTTTGATTTTATCATAGCAGGAATACAGGCGCCGTGGATGCTCCTTGTCTTGACAGGTATGACGGTTGGAATGGTCGGTGGTTTTATAGGCGTGGGCGGCGGCTACATGGTGACTCCGGCCCTTATCGTATTCGGTTTTCCGGGCTACATGGCCTCGGGAATTGACATGACTCATATCGCGGGCAAGTCCGTCGTGGCCACTGTGCGTCACAGGCAGCTCGGCAATATCGACTGGGTTCTCGGCATGGCGATGGTGGGGGGAACCATGCTGGGCGTGGAACAGGGAGTCAGGCTTCTTACCATGACTAAAAAATATGGGCTTTCGGGTATCATCCTTCTGACCACTTCGGTGCTTGTCATGATCGGTCTGTTTGTCTATACGCAGATAGAAACCCAGGCGGCAACCAAAAAGACGCAAAAAATGGAGAAGGAAGGTGTCAAGGTCGGCCGTGAGGTCGTCACCAGTACAATACCCGCCTTATTTCAACGTATTTCGCTTTACCCCATCGTTCGCTGCAGGACGGCCCGTCTCGTGATCTCCATGTGGGTCATCGTTCTCGTGGGGGCGATAACGGGAGTACTGGCCGGATTCCTCGGCGTGGGCGGGGGGTTTGTCCGGGTGCCGGCGCTGGTCTATATCGTAGGCGCCTCCACACACATCGCTGTGGGAACGGATCTGCTCGAAATCATCGTTTCCGGCGGTTATGGCGCGTTGAGGCACTCGATGATGGGGAATGTCGATTTTATCGCCGTTCTCTTCATGATCGTGGGCGCCATGTTCGGGGCGCAATTCGGCAGTATTGCGACATCTTACGTACGCGGGCCCGCAATCCGCTACATACTCAGTTACTCGCTCATTCTGGCAACGGTCGGCGCCTTTTTGCGGCTTGCCTACATGCTGAGCGGATCAAAGCATGAGTTTCTCGCCTTCTTTGCCGTCGTCTTTACCCTGGGAGAGATGTTTTTCCTGTGCTTTTTCATCATGTCGCTGGTTTTATTCGCGGTCCGTTACCAGAACGGGAAATCGGTTCCTGACTGGATACCGTCGCTGGTAGTGAAAAAATAAACCTGACACGGCGTGCCGTAGTTACTATAACTTAACATAGAAAAGGAGATCGATATAATGAAATGGTTTTATAACAGCATGATAGGATATTGGATCACACTGCTGATAATCAGCCTGGGTATAGCAGCCGCGATCTATATGTTTTGGCTCAAGGATAAACTTTAGAAGGGAGGGATAATAATGAATATTATTGCAAATATTATTCTGTATGGGATAGCCGGATTATTTCTCTGGGAATACACCGTCAAGGAATGGGATCCGTGGAATGCGTTTACCGTGGTTTTTGTTATCGCTGTGGCCGTTATTACCACATTGATGCCGGGTCTTCATGCGCCAAAAACATCGCCTGGGGAATATCCTTACGATGACTGATGAGGAGATAGATGCCCTCAGGGCTGTGATCAGGGGTCTTTATCCCAAACGCGCGATAGGCGATCTTACCGAGAAGGCGTTTCAGCGCGAGCTGACCGACCGTACGCTGGATCTCTATCGCGCGCTCATCCGGATGAAGACGAAAAATGACGAACAGATTGTCTGTGAACATCATGTGTTGCGATCCCATTTCAAACTGACCCAGTCGGTGCTCAGGGAACCGGAACAGGAGACTGTCAGTTTGTTCGCCACGGACAGCAGCCTTTTCCATCTGAAATCGATGTTGATGCCCGGCCGGCCGCCAAGCGCCGATAAGGAAGATAATTTTTCCATGAAAGAGGTCCCCTTACAGCGTATCGGGTCGGTGCGGGTCAAACGCCGGATAAGGATCGAGGAGATGGGCATGGGCGCGGCGATTGCGGGCTTTGCCGTTCTGTGTTATTCTTGCCTTTCCATAAGCGGTCCTTTCCTGGTGGGATTGGGGATATTGGGGATGTTGCATGGCCTCCTGCTTCCCACCCGGTGGGTGCAGGTGGAGACCCTTGATCCGGCATCGGAACCGATCCTGATCCATGCGCTCCGCAAAAAAAGCGCGCGCAGGATGGTCAAGTTTCTCCGGAAGAAAATGAGGCGCAAATGAAAGGCATTAAAGTATTGCTTGTCGACGATGAAGTTGATTTCACGACCAGCCTGAGCAGGGTGCTCACCCGCCGGGGCTTCGATGTCGAAGTCTCATCAGACGGGCTTACCGGTCTGGCGCGGATCATCCAGGGGAATTTTGATGTGGTGGTCCTCGACGTCAAGATGCCCGGGATGAACGGAATCCAGATGCTCTCGGAAATCAGGCGCCTCTCTCTGCCGACACGGGTTATTCTTCTGACCGGTCATTTCTCCTTGCCGGATGAAGAAGAAACTCTAAAAAACGGCGCATTTGCCTACCTGTTAAAACCATACCCGGTCCTGAAACTGGTCGAACTCATTGAAAACGCCGCGGTGCAGTAAATGAGCGTATAAGGGAATATCCGGCGCCGCTGGAAAGCTGCTGGCAGTTATGATGGAAGATATAAAACCACCCGATAAATCGGAGCCCGCGGTTCAAAAGACGAACAGAGCGGCTGCCCGCATCCGGGATGGCCTTCTTTTTTTTCTCGAAGCCATCGGCCTTCGCAGAAGCGAAAATGTCGACTCAGCCGCTCAGGTGGCCAGACTAAAGAGCTATCACACCGAATTTCGAAAGCTTATCTCCGCAAACAACAGTTTCCTCGAAACGACAGCCGATCTGGAGCATAAAATCCTCAGCAGGGACCATATTGACCCCTCTTTCACCAAGCGAAAAATCATGCGTGCCATTGCCGATGTTTACGCCATGGTGGAAAGTCTGAACGTCATCTCGAAAGACCGCTATCCGGATCTGAAAAAGCCCCTCGAACGCATCACTGCAGCGCTGAAACTATTACTCGAAGAATCGGACCCGCGGATTCCCTCCATGATCGTTCTGGAGATGTCAGCCATCCTTCGAAGTCACGCCGATCTGGCAGGCGGCAAGATGGCAAATCTCGGCGAGATAAAAAATGCGCTCCGGTTACCTTCACCGGACGGCTTTGTGGTCACAACGGAGGGTTTTCGGATGCTCATGGAGGAAAGCGGGATACGCTCCTGGGTTCAGGACAGGCACATGGAGCTTCTTTCCGAACCCGCAAATGTGGCAAAGATCAGCAGCGCCCTGCGCGAAAGGATCGAAAAGACGGAGGTTCCCATCCCCCTCAGAGAAGCCATTTTCGACCTTTACGACCGGCTTTCCCTCAGAACGGGACAGAGCCCCTTCATGGCGGTTCGATCCAGCGCGCTGGGTGAAGACAGCGACTTTTCATATGCCGGCCAGTTTTTATCCGTCCTGAATGCCGGCAGAGAAGAACTTCCCGGGGCCTATCTGCGGGTGGTCGCAAGCCTTTACTCCCTTGAAGCGATTCACTACCAGCTTCTTCACGGAATCCTCGGCGAGTCGGCTGAAATGGCGGTCGGCTTTATCGCCATGGTGGATACGGTAACAAGCGGGGTTGCCTTCTCAAAGGATCCCAACCAGCCGGATTCAGGGTATGTCCTGATCCAGGCGGTACTGGGACTGGGCGTCGCCCTGGTGGATGGGAAAACCTCACCGGAAAGTATATTTGTCCCCAGAGACAATACGGCGCAGAATATTGTCCGGATCCCTTCACAACAAAAGAGCCGTTTCGTCCCTTTCCCGGGCGCCGGGCTGAAAGAGGCGCCGATAGCGCCGGAGGAGATCGGGCAAGATTGCCTGACCGGCGATGAAGCGCGACAAATTGCACGGTGGGCCCTTCAACTGGAGGCCCATTTCGGCGGCCCTCAGGATATCGAATGGGCGGTGGATAAGAATCGGCAGATCATTGTTCTACAGTCAAGGCCGCTGCGTCTAATAAGCCGTGTCTCTCACACCGACCGGACCGTTGACGGTTTTCCAGCGCTGATTCATGGAGGGGAAACCGCCTGTCCCGGCATGGGCTCCGGTCCGGCCGTGCATCTTAATGAAAATGAGGATATGAATCATTTTCCGGAAGGCGGAATTCTGGTTGCTAAACGGCCCTCGCCGAAGTTCATCCGTCTCATGTCGAAAGCGAGAGCTATCGTCACCGACTTCGGGAGCGCCACCGGCCATATGGCGTCCCTGTCCCGGGAGTTTCGCGTGCCGACCCTGCTCAATACCAGGACGGCAACACGGGATATCCCTCCGGGGATAACCGTAACCGTGGATGCCGGCAGCGGCATTGTGTATGAGG
>CAYVMK010000046.1:0-5920 GCA_964452445.1 uncultured Desulfonema sp.
AAAGAAGCGGCTTTTCCATTTATAGAAATATGGCAATTGAAAATACGGAAAATTACCTCTTGATTTTTCATTATATGATTTATATCAATTGATGGTATGGAAAGCAACCAGATGTTTAAATCAAATCCTCATTTAAATAAAATCAGGCAGGTTATGCTTTATCACCATTATGGATATCGCACTGAAAAATGGAAAAAATATCTCAGCAGTTGTAAGTTCACTGGCCTGCTTACGTTCACAGGAATTAAGGAAAAATAATGAATATTGTAAATGAGAAAATTCAGATCGAGGTTCTTGTTATTGGCGGGGGCCAGGCCGGGATTCTGGCGGCTATTGAGTGCGCCGACGCAGGAAAGAAGGTAATATTAGTTACCAAGGGGCCTTTTGGAAGAGACGGCGCTTCTACCTGGCTGGCGGGTTGGGGCAACCAGATGGCCTTGTATGCCCCGGACAGCCCTGAAATTCATGCTGCCGACACCTTCAGGGCCGGCATGTTTGTCAACGATCAGAGGCTGGTGCAAAATCTGACCGGAGAACTGCCGTATGTTTTTGAAAATTTAAGAAAATGGAAAATTCGCTACAAGATTATAAAGGGCAAAGTAGTTCAGATTGAAGTTCCCGGAGGCGAGACGTATCCCAGGATCCCGTCGTTTGCAAGAGAAGGCGTGATGGGTGGCCAGGAGTACCGGCGGGTGTTGCCCAATCAGGTGAAAAAAAGACCGATAACAATAATGAGTGATCTGATAGTGCTGGACCTGATTGTAAATGACGGACAGGTTGGAGGCGCAGTGGGTCTGAATATTCGAAATGGTAACTTTGTAACCATTGAAGCCAAGGCTACAATTTTAGCTACCGGCGGCTTTATCGGTCTTTACAGTTATACTGCCGGCAGCCCGGGTTCCATCGGTGACGGCATAGCCATGGCCTATCGGGTCGGCGCAAAAATTAGAGATATGGAGTTTATTAATTTCCATAGTCTGATAGCCTGCTGGCCATCTATTATCAGAGGTGAAGCGTATGTTATATCTTTATATTACAGCTTGAAAGGACAGATATTAAACAAAATGGGATTTGACTTTAGAAAAAAGCACCCGGGAAAGGGAAAATTGTCCAGTTCCGTTATAATTCAGCAGGAAATCAGGGCTAAACGAGGATCACCGCATGGCGGGGTTTATTGTTCATTCAGGGATCTGCCGGCAAACCTGATTCAGGATTTTATCGATGCCACTCCGCAGAAACATTTAAAGTTAATATTAAATGAAGCCGGAATCGATATAAAAAAAGATGCCATAGAAATCGCTCCCTGTCCCCTGGCCGGCAATGGAGGGTGCGACGTTGATGAAAACTGTTTTACGAATATTCCAGGCTTGATCGCAGCCGGCGAGGTTGTGGGCGGGCATGAAGGAGCTTACACAATGGCCGGTAATACAGTGGCGCTTCAATTTGCAATGGGTTCCATAGCAGGAAAGAGCGCCATAAAGCTGGCTTCGGAAACAGTCAATGTTCCTTCTGCAAATTCGTCTGCCGTCAATGCGATTATAGATAAGACAAGATCAATGATAGAAGGCGGAACGTCGAGCGGGCCCAGCCCGATAGAAATGAGAAGTAAAATCCAGGATTTCATGGGCACATATCTGCAGCTTCTTGACCGGAATAATGAGAATTTAACCAGAGGCGTTGATGAGATTTTAAGTTTGAAAAAAGATTGCGATTGTATGCAATTGGCCCACCGCGGGAAGCATTTTAATGTGGAATTGATTGACGGCATAGAATGTAGAAAAGCAATCATTGTGGCTGAGCTGGCGGCAAGGGCCGCCTTGACAAGAGAAGAATCGAGGGGATTTCATTATCGGGAAGATTTTCCCGACAGCGATAATGCTAACTGGCTTAAAACAGTCTATCTTCAGAAAAAGGGGGAAGACATGGCTGTGTGGGCCGAGAATATTGATATGCCCTTCCTGGAGCCTGATGGGAGATAGAAACATGAAAGAACATGGCAAAGTCACTCTTTTTCGATATGACCCGCAAATAAGCCGAAAGGTTCATTATGCTACATTCGAGGAGGTTCCTTATAAGAATCTCACGGTGTTAAATGTTTTGGATTACATTTACACGGAAAGAGACCATTCTCTTGCTTTTCGAGGAAAGTTGTGTGCCAAGGGATACTGCGGGGGCTGCGGGGTAATGGTAAATAAGAGCCCCTGTTTGCCGTGTCACTTTTTAGCTACAGAGGAGATGACTATTGAGCCGCATCCGAGTTTTACAATCATAAAAGACTTGGTTTGTGACTGGGATCAGATCGATGATAACGCAAATTTTTTGGGGGAGATAGCAAAACCGTATCCCACGATTTTTGTCGATCCTGATAAATGCATACACTGCGGTGATTGCGTGCTGATGTGTTCCGTCGGTGTATATGAAATGGTAGATAAAAAGGCCGCTGTAGTTCATAACGAAAGATGCCTCGGGCGTTCATGCCAGATGTGCTCCGACGCATGCTGGAAAACAGCGATATCGATTAAGGAGTAAATTCATGCGAAGATTTTTCTATCTTACTAAAACCTGCTTGCCTTTTGGGCTTATATCAAAGGGACAGGTCAAAAAGGGCGGAGTGTCTATAATTACCAGAGCGGCTCAGTCGGTTGGGTTGGAGCGTCTGTCCTTTCCCTTGAAATGGAAGGGATAAGTAAAATTGCAAGTATCGGGAATAAATAAAAAGAACGTCAGTTTCTCTTAGCGAGGTTTGCAACCCCATGCACAGCGCAGATGTTGATTGGCAACGTCCACAGGCAGGTTAATCCTTATCCTTCCCGGGGCGGATCTGCTGCAACCGGAGGTATCTGCGTCAGATCTTTAATGCTGCGAGAAAACCGCCGTGAATGGCGTCGTTTATTCGACCCGGCGCGATACAGTCGCCTACCGTCGTAAACGGAATTCCGAGAGTCGAGACTTCAGTGGTAAGCTTATTTACCGGCCTTGAACCGGACGCAAGAATTATATTTCCAAACGGCATCTCCTTTTTATTGCCGTCTTTTTCAAATATGACTCTGCCGTTTCCGACCGAAGACACTTTAGCGCCTGTAATAATCCTGATGCCGAACCTTTGAAGGTTGTCGAAAACAATCCACCTTGTCGATTTTCCCACATCCTTTCCGATCTTATTGAGCATTTCGAATACTGTTACGGAATGTGAGCCGGAAAACATGAGCTCGCGCAGACGCTCCGGAGTTTCGGCATCGTAAGCAAAAAGAAAGTAAAGGATTTCAGGTGAGATAGCGCCTTTTGATGCGACAAAAAGGGCGGTTTCCAAGCCTACTGCTCCTCCTCCTATGATTGCGACATTTTTTGCAAGCGGGGGACTTTCTCTTAAAACCTTCCATGCCGATAAAACGCAGGAGGCATCGGTTCCATCAACAGGCGGAACAGCCGGTTCGGCGCCTTCGGCTATGATGATATGATCCGGTTTTTTGTTTGCGATAAGTTCCCTGCCGACTTTTGTGTTGAGGAAAAGAGGAATTTCATGCCTGTTTAACATTGCCCTGTAATACCTTATGAATTCCAATATCTCCTGCTTATGAGGCGGAGCGCCCGCAAGCCAAAGCTGGCCGCCGATGTCGTCATCCTTTTCATAAAGCTCGACATTATGTCCCGCCTTTTTCGCTGTTATGGCAGCTTCAAGCCCTGCCGCTCCGGCGCCGACGATCATGACGTTCTTCGGGTTTTTCGTTTTTTCTATTTTCCGTTCTGCTTCAAAGCCGGCCTGCGGGTTTCCGACGCAGAAAACAGGCCGTCCGCTGAACATTTCGTCGGTGCATCCCTGGGAGCAGGCAACGCAGGGTCTGATTTCATCCGCCCTCCCTGAAAAGGCCTTCAACGGCCACTCGGGATCGGCGATAAGAACCCGCCCGAGATTGACCATGTCCGCATAGCCGTCTCTGATTATTTTTTCGGCGCTTTCCGGATCGGCTATACGGTTTGAAGCCATGACCGGAACCGAGACTGCTTTTTTGATATTAAGAGCAAGGTATGAATAGCCCGCTCTCGGAAGCTCCATGGGAAGCTGGGGCGCCTTCGATTCGTGCCATCCTCCGGTGACATTGATTGCATCTATTCCTGCCTTCTCATAAACCTTTGCAAATTCAGGAGTCTCGATATCCGTGTTGCTTCCGGCCACAAAATCATTGCCCGCTATTCTTATTGTGAGAGGATAACCCGAACCTACCCGCTTCCGTACGAGCTCGATAATCTCCCTTGGGAATCTGACCCTGTTTTCAAAACTCCCCCCGTATTCGTCGGTTCTTTTGTTTTTAAGGGGCGAAAGAAATTGAGTGATGAGATAACCGGCTGAAGCAAGGATTTCAACTCCGTCGAATCCGGCCTCAACAGCCCTCACGGCGGCCTTTGCATAAGCTTCCCGAACCTCTCTTATGTCGTTTTTCGACATTTCCCGTGGAGTCGCTTTTGAATATTTTGAATAGAGAGGCGACGGGGCTATGGGATCCTTGCCGTCAATCAGAAACGGATGGGAATATGCTCCCGCATGGAAAAGCTGAACCCAGGCGCGTGCTCCCCCGCTTTTAATTATTGAGGTGAGCTTTTGAAACGACGGGATCGCTTCATCGTTTGCCAGCGAAAGGATAAGAATTCCGGAACCCAGGAAATCTATTCCGACCGGGCCGACAGTCACAAGGCCTGTGCCTCCTTCGGCTCTTTCCTTAAAATAGTTGTAGTAGCGGTCATTCAGTTTGCTGTCGTAGGAATAGAGCAGCCCGAGAGCCGGGTAGGCAATTCTGTTTTTGATTTCAAGCTTGTTGATTTTGATCGGGCTGAATAAATATTTGTACATGAAAAACTCCTTTAAGTCATCGGTTTATAGTTTCTGTTTCGTAGATCGTTTATCGTACCCCGAATATCGAAGGGAACAAAGGATTCAAGGGTCCAAAAAAAAGGGCGGCCTCATCCCTGCTCATACCCCTTATCATGCTTGAAAGGCCGAGCTTTTCGGCGAAAGGAAGCGAATGGGTGAAAAGAGCTTCACCGTATCCGGCAACAAGCGGCAAAGCAGATAAATACCCGATCGTTTCTTCGGAATCGTCAATCTTCGTGACCTTCGTGGTAAAAATAGCACTTTTTACGACTCCATCAATACTTGTTTCCTGTTGCCTTAAGAAAACTGCCGACAAGCATTTTAATGTCATCTGCCCGACCCGGTTTTATCCAGACAATTTCAGGATCGGCATTAAACCATGTCATCTGCCGTTTTGCAAACCTTCTGGTATCCTGCTTTAATGTCCGGACAGTTTCATCCAGAGGAGTCCGCCCTGCCACGTATTCAACCATGTGGCGGTATCCTATCGATTGCATGGATTTAAGGCCGGCCTGATAATTCATCTCAAGAAGCCGCTTTACTTCTTCCGCAAAACCGGCTTCTACCATCAAATCGACTCTTTTTTCAATCCGCTTATATAAATCCTCTCTGTCGGTTGTAAGTCCGATTTTTAAAACATTAAACCTGTTTCCGGAAAACCTGTGCTTTTTATGATGCTCCGAAATGGTCATGCCTGTAGTTTCATAAACTTCCAAAGCTCTTATGATTCTGAAAGTGTCGTTGGGATGGATCTTATCCGCCGCCTCACGGTCGGATTTTAAAAGGCGTTTATATAAAGATTCGGTTCCATCCGTTTCCGCTTCTTTTTTCAGCCTGTTTCTTGTTTCGGCGAACGATGTTCCGGGAGAAAAGAGTCCGTGAACAAGCGCCTTGATATATAAGCCGGTTCCTCCCACCAGAAATGGAATAATACTCCGTGTTCTCAGGCTTTCTATTATTTCGTTTGCCGTCAATGCAAACTTTGCCGCGCTGAATTCTTCATCCGGCTCGATAATGTCGATCATATGATGAAAGATTCGCGCTCTTTCTTCA
>CAYVMK010000046.1:6020-10470 GCA_964452445.1 uncultured Desulfonema sp.
TTCATCCGGCTCGATAATGTCGATCATATGATGAAAGATTCGCGCTCTTTCTTCAGGTGTCGGTTTTGCAGTGCCTATATCCATGTATTTATAAATCTGCATCGAGTCGGCGCTCATTATTTCACCGCAGAAAGCCGCCGCCGCTTCTATTCCTGCCGAAGTTTTCCCTATGCCTGTCGGTCCGCAGATCACAATTATGGTCGGTTTCTGGTTTCTGGTTTCTGGTTTCTGGTTCATAGTTTTAAAAGCCGTACATCGAATATCGTATTTCGTTGATCGTCGTTAGTGGTTCGTTGTTCGATTCACGATTCAATGTTCAATGTTGATTGTTCGACGTTCGATGTTCGTTATTCGTCGTTCGATTTTTCTTTCACTCGACCCCTCGACCCCTTGAATCCTTGCCCCCTTTCTTATTACACCATTCTTTCAATCTCTTTGAACTTTGTATCAAGCCTTTTTGCGGATACCGGAACCGGGGTTTTCAGCTCCTGTGCAAAAAGCGAGACTTTGTATTCTTCAATGAGCCAGAAGTATTCTTCGAGGGCTTTTTTCTTATCTTCGGAGACAAGAGGAGTAAGGCTTTTTAAAAGCTTATCCAGAGAGGCGGTATGTATCTCAAGCTCCTTTGATCTGGCTTTTTCCTTTTCAGGATCTATTATTCCCTTCCGCGCCCTTACTGATACGGCCTGAAGGTATCTTGGAATATGTAAAAGGCGGTCAGGTTCATATAATTGCATGAAATTAACGGGCAGCAACCTGACGGTTTCATTTTCAAGCCTTATCAGAAGATCAGAGGCTTCCTTGTTCCGGGAAGCCTTTTTTTTCAACTCCTGCAGATTTGTCATCGTTTCATGAAACGCCTTTAAAACGGGCGCAATAATTTTAATTTTTTCCTGCCCGTGTGAAAATGTACTACGGAGCACATAACGGGCGTGTGAGTCGAAAGCCTCTCTGGTTCGTATCACGACATCAAAAAGGTCATTTATCACGCTTTTAAAAAGCGCCCTGTCGAAGTTTCTTATGCCTCCTAAAAAGCCTGTATATTCATGGAATTCTCCGGGCAGCGCGAGCTGTTTTTTTGCATGCTTCAGCTCCTTCTCAAAAACTGTCATAAAGAGCCCAACGGTTCCTTCCACATGTGATTTCTGAGCCTCTTTTTCGGATTCAAAAATCCGCAGATTTACGCATCCTTCATCTTTTTCGAGTCCCTGGAAATAGATCCGGCCGGTTTCTTCATTTACTTTTATTATTATACTTTCCGGAATATCGGCAAAGTCCCATCCGGTAATGCCGGTTATCTCATGCTTTTTTCTTGCTTTTTCAAGGAAGCCGTTGTCTGCCTTTGCGGAAAAGTCTTTTGCCAAAATCATTTTATCCCTGCCTGAGCAAATCTCTTCCCCCTTTGAACCGGTAATCGAAATGCGCATTTTGAGGTGTTCGGGCAGCGTTTCATCCGACCACGCGCTTGCAGGAATATCTACTCCGAAGTTTTTATAAATGAATCCTGAAAGAGCTGTTTTAAGAGATGTTTTTCCCTGCGGCATTTTTGCCATGACGGCATCAACCGTCCGTGAAACGGGAAGCAGCCGCTTCCTGTATTCCTTGGGAAGCCCTTTTATAAGTGCCGCTATTTTTTCCTTCAGCAATCCAGGCACAAGCCAGTCGGTTGTTTCGGGCGGAACTGACCTTGCATATGAAGATGGAATCTTAACCGTTACGCCGTCTTCAGGCTTTCCGGGATCAAAGCTGTACAGACATTGAAAAGGTTTACCGCCGAGCTTGAGATTATCCGGATAAAGTGCGATTTCCTCTTCATTCGGATTATAACGCAGAAAATCCTCCTTTGTCATGCGCAGAAACCGGTCGCCGCCCATCTTCTTAATATATTTGCCAAGGGTTCTGATATCGTAAATACCGGAAAGTTTTTCCCTGTAAAACCCGGCCGGAACGGCGTCGTCCACAAGAATATCCCTTCTTCTTACCCTGTTTTCAATGTTTGTTATCTCTTCCTTTAATTTCCTGTTATGCTCCATGAACGGTAAAAGCATTTTAACATCTTCTTTTACAAGAGCATCCCTTATGAATAGATCCGACGCTTCCGCAGGGTTTATCTTTCCGAATGCCGCGGGACGCCCCTGAGCAATTGTCAGCCCGAAAAGGCTCACCTGCTCGGAAGCAACTACTTCCCCCCTGCTTCTTTCCCAGTGCGGTTCATGATAAGAATACCTGCACAGGTCTTTTCCTATTTCTTCTATCCATGAGCTTTCTATGTTTGCTGCAGTCCTTGCAAAGAGCTTTGATGTTTCAATCATTTCGGCTGCCACAATCCATGTTCCGGGATTTTTGAACAGTCCCGATCCGGGAAAGATCATAACCGATTTTTCCTTTGTTGCCGAAAAGATATTCTTTTCCTTTTTTACTGCGATATTGGAAAGAAAGCCGCTTAAGATTGATTTGTGAACGGCCGAATATAACGAACTGTAAATACCGGCTTTATCTTCTTCGCTTTCAGCTATTTCCGGCTCCGCTTTCCGGCTTTTCATGTCGTGTTCAATCAGGATATCCTTAATCTGAGAGTATATGTCGCGCCATTCCTTCATTCTCCTGAAAGAAAGAAAATTTGCCCTGCAGAATTTTTTGATGCCTGCGGTGATTTTTACACCCTTTAAAGCCTCATTGGATTTATTCCATATATTAAGAATGGTTATAAAATCGGATTGGGTATCGGCAAAGAGCCGGTGCGCCCGGTTGGCCTCGGCTATTTTGGCAGTTTTATTTGTGGGCCTCTCTCTCGGATCCTGACAGCTTAAAGCGGCGGCGATCACCGTAACTTCTTCGAGACACCCCCTTTTCTGCGCTTCGATCAGCATCCTTGAGATCCTGGGATCGACCGGAAGCGAGGCCATCATCTTGCCGTTTTGAGTCAGAGAAAATCCGGATTTATTCCTTTCCTCGCGTTCTATGGCTCCCAGTTCCAGAAGAATTTCATATCCGTCCCTGATGCTTTTGGACGGAGGTCCGTCGATGAAAGGAAAAGCCGATATATCGCCTAAATTCAGGGCAATCATTCTGAGTATGACTTCGGCGAGGTTCGATCTCAAGATTTCGGGGAGAGTGTAAAGCTGGCGGGATTTGTAATCTTCTTCCGGATAAAGGCGTATGCAGACTCCATTTTCGACTCTTCCACATCTTCCCTTCCTCTGGTCGGCGCTGCTTCTTGAAATCTTCACGACAGGCAGGGCGGTTGAACGGGATCTTGAGGAGTAGTGAGATATGCGGGCAAGGCCTGTATCTATTACATATTTTATGCCCGGTATTGTGATTGATGTTTCGGCGATGTTTGTTGCGATTATGATCTTTCTTGCCTGAATGCGCTGAAAAACCCTTGATTGTTCGGAGGCGGGAAGCCTTGCGAATATCGGCATTATTTCAACTGATCCATGTTTTCGTCCTTCGAGAATTTCTGATGTTTCACGTATGTCCTGCTCAGTCGGCATGAAGATGAGAATATCTCCTGCGCGGCTTTCCTTAAGAATCTTATCGACAGCTTCCGCGGCAAGATCAACGTGTGTCTTATCGCCGCTCTCCTCGAGCTCCGGATCAAGGGGCATATAACGTGTATCGACCGGAAACATCCTGCCTGAAACCTCAATTACAGGAGCGTCGTCAAAAGCTTTTGAAAATTTTTCCGTATCGATTGTCGCCGAAGTTATAACAATTTTAAGATTGCGTCTTTTTTTTAAAAGATTTTTGAGCAGGCCCAGAATAAAATCGATGTTAAGGTTTCTTTCATGCGCTTCGTCGACTATTATGGTGTCATATTCATTAAGATACGGGTCATTGTGAGCTTCGGCGAGGAGAATCCCGTCGGTCATTATTTTTATATATGAGTCTTTCCGGGTTTTGTCCGTAAACCGGATTTTATAACCTACGGAATTTCCGGTCTCCTCTCCAAGCTCTTCGGCGATGCGGGCTGCGACAGTTATGGCAGCAATTCTTCGGGGCTGGGTGCAGCCAATTTTACCGTATATTCCCCTTCCGGCAGCAAGGCAGAATTTTGGTATCTGTGTGGTTTTACCCGAACCTGTTTCTCCTGAAATTATTACAATCTGGTTTTTTGAAATGGACTCTATGATTTCATCTTTTTTGGCCGTAATGGGGAGAGCCGGATCAAAAAGAGGTTTTGGCAGATTTTTTTTTCTTATAGTTATTTGGTATCGTTTCATTTTTATAAATAAAGAGTCGGCTGTATAAAAAATCAAAAGCCCGTCACTCCCGTGAAAACGGGGACGGGAATGACGAATAAAGAAAAATCGGCTTCGATTTCAAGAAAAACAGGCCCGATATGGAAAGAAAAATTCGACTGAATAACGACATCGTTCAGCTAAATCCTCATGCATCCCGGTCCGCTCAGGCTGCTGCGTCCCCCTGTTTCCGGTGTTACCTGTAT
>CAYVMK010000047.1:0-10435 GCA_964452445.1 uncultured Desulfonema sp.
TGATATATCCCCATTCAACAAGGCGCTTGTAAGCATAAGCCGCCTGATCGCCGCTTTTTTCCATCTGAAGATATCGGTTATATTCAACTGCCGACTCTTTGAAATGTTTCATGCCTTCCCTGCAAAAGCCTTTGTAGAATATTGTGCCGGAGTTGCCTGGAAGCGCTTTTTCATAACTGTCGAATTCCTCATAGGCGGATTCGAAATCCTTTTTCTTCATCCTGGCAAATCCCGATATCTGATGCGCCTGGGCTTCTCCAGGATATACATCTTTTGCAGTTTCAGCATATCTTAATGCTTCGCTGTATTTCTCCTGAATCAAAAGGCACTTTGACATCATGACAAGCCCCGCATAATCACCGGGTGCGAGCGAAAGCGCCTTTTTGAAATGGGTTTCGGCATTTATGTAATTCTTTTTTCCCATTTCCGAATCCCCGTTCTGTATCTCTTCTATTGCCGGTTTGATAGCTCTCAGCCTTGCTGTGTTATCCATATAACGATCCCTGTAAAGAGGTGATTTCCGGGAGGATCCATAAGTATTTTCCGCATTTTTGACGGACGTGTCATATCTTTCATCGCTCATCGGATGAGTGGAAAACATGAGCTCTATCGTGCCGGGCTTACTCTTCGACATTTTTTTCAGCATATCCATAAGGCCGATAAACCCGTCCGGACTGTAACCGGCTTTTACCATGTATTCCATTCCCAGAGCGTCCGCTTCACGCTCATTATCTCTGCTGTAAGAAGCAAGAAGCATTCCTGAACCGATCATTCCGATGCCTTCGGCGATCTTCCCGTATGCCGGGCTTTTCGTGCCGGCATATGCCGCGATTCCGCCTGCCACAACCGAGGTAAGGATCCCCTTTGACATCTGCTCTGCGGTATGCCTTGCATTTACATGCCCAAGCTCGTGGCCGAGCAGCGCGGCAAGCTCCGCTTCATTATCCAGATTTACAAGAATTCCTCTTGTTGCGGCAATGCTTCCGCCCGGAAATGCGTAGGCATTAACATACGCGGCATTAACGGCCTGGAAAGAATAAGGCATGTTCGGGCGGTGGGTTACCGAAGCGATCTTTTTCCCGGTCAGGTTTATATAGCTGTTTAAGTCCTTATCCTGAATAATTCCGTAATCGGCGGAAAACTGGTGGGGCGAATTCTTCCTGTCAATCTGCGCTTCGGATTCTTCGGAAACGAGCATAAGCTGCGTTTGACCGGTAATCGGATCTGTCGCGCATCCCGCTAAAATGCCGGCTGCGGCAGCGGAAGAAAGCCATAAAAATTTTCTGCGGGTTAACACAGGAATATTATTTAAATTGAAATGGTTTTCTTTCATTTCCCCTCCGAAGTGATTTAAAAATCCCCAAAAAGCTCATTAGTAAGTTAGAAATTATTTTCTGCGTTTTTCTACCCCTCAAGGGGGTACTGAAAAGAGCGGCAGGAAATAATCTCGTAAACTTACTTATCCCGTTTATCGGGGTTAAGCGAGCATATTTCGACTTTTTACGAAACCGTCAAGACTGAGTTGACGAACTATCTGAAATCTTTTATACACAATAAGAGAGAGGCTTTTTCGTGTCAACCACATATCTTTACGGCTCTTTTTTATCTTGTTCAACCGGGCTGGATAATTATAAAGGATTATTTTATGAAATTCGTCAAGGAAAAAGATTCAATGGGAACAGTTCTTGTCCCGGAAAAGGCTTACTACGGGCCGCATACACAAAGAGCAATAGACAATTTTCCTGTAAGCGGACTTACCTTTCCTTCCTCCTTTACACATTCTCTTGCACTTTTAAAAAAATATTCAGCCGCGGTTAACCGGGAGCTTGGCTTGCTGAGCAGACAAATATCAAAAGCCATAGTCAAAGCTGCAGATGAAGTGATTAATGGACAATTTGACGATCAATTTGTCGTTGACGTATTCCAGACAGGCTCAGGAACCTCTGCCCATATGAATATGAATGAAGTCATATCCTCAAGGGCAAATGAGATAATCACAGGCAGAAAAGGAGGAAATGCCCCTGTTCATCCAAATGACCATGTTAATCTTTGCCAGTCAAGCAACGATGTCATACCTTCTGTCATACATATTTCAGCTTCCATTCTCATAAAAGAGCGCCTGATTCCATCTCTTGACTCTCTTTTAAAGGCGCTTGCCGGAAAGGAAAAGGAGTTCAGGAATATAAAAAAAATCGGAAGAACCCACCTGCAGGACGCGCTTCCGGTAACTCTCGGGAAGGAGTTCTCAGGATATGCAAGGCAGATTGAGCTTGGCATATCAGGAATAAAATCTGCGCAAAAAAACCTTTCCGAGCTTGCACTTGGCGGAACAGCCGTAGGAACAGGAATAAATGCTCATCCTCAATTCGCAAAAAAAGTCATAGCCCTGATAGCTGAAAATACCGGCATTCCCTTTAAAGAGGCAAGGAACCATTTCGCAGCGCAATCCGCCCAGAATGCCTCCATGGAAACAAGCGGCGTATTGAAAACAATTGCGGTATGCTTGATCAAAACGGCAAATGATATAAGGTGGCTCTCTTCAGGCCCAAGGTGCGGAATAGGCGAGATAAACATTCCTTCGCTTCAACCCGGTTCATCCATGATACCCGGAAAAGTAAACCCGGTCATTCCCGAAGCAGTTATTCAGGCAGCGGCCCAGGTAATCGGAAACGATACGACAATCATGCTTGGAGCCCAGTCGGGCAATTTCGAACTCAATGTAATGCTTCCTGTAATAGCCTACAATCTCCTGCAGTCAATTACTTTGATTTCACGTGCGGCGGATATCTTTGCAGACAAATGCATATCAGGAATATCTGCAAATGCCGCAAGGTGCGCATCGAATATCGATAAAAGCCTTGCTCTTTCAACACTTCTTGTTCCCTACACAGGGTATGACAGGGCTGCTGTAATCGCAATAAAGGCCCATGAAACAGGAAAGACGATCAGAGAAATTGCAGTGGAGGAAAAAATCTTATCCGAAGAAATATTAAACCGGCTTTTAAAATAAGAAACAGGAGGCAACCGGGAACCGGATCAAATGTGGCGGATTTTTCCAAACCTGAGACGGGGAATCGTTGCTTGCAAAGGTCTCAGGTTATAAACATGGCATCGCCATAACTATAAAATCTGTATCCTTTATATATGGCTTCCCTGTAAGCGGAAAGAACCCTTTCTCTTCCTGCAAAAGCCGATACAAGCATGAGAAGGGTTGATTTCGGCAAATGAAAATTCGTAATCATCGCGTCAACAGTTTTAAACCTGTATCCAGGATATATAAAAAGGTCGCATTGCGCGCTTCCGGCAATGACTTTACCCTCTCTGTCGGAAGCGTATTCCAGGGTACGGACGCATGTTGTTCCGACAGCAACAACCCTTCCTCCTTCCGCCCTGGTCTTATTTATTGCATCGGCCGCATCACCGGATATTTCAAACCTTTCAGAATGTATCTTATGCTCCCGTATATCCGATACTCTTACCGGGAGAAACGTCCCGTAGCCGACATGCAGGGTAATTTCGGCAATTCGGACACCCTTTGATTTTATTTTTTCAAGAAGCTCTTTTGAAAAATGAAGCCCTGCCGTCGGCGCCGCAACTGCTCCTTTATGTGCAGCATATACAGTCTGGTAGGATGTTTTGTCATCCCATGATTCGTTTCCGCCATTATTCCGCTTTATGTACGGAGGAAGCGGCACATGCCCTATTTCATTAATGATATCCCCGAAATCACCGGGAGAATAAAATTTCAGCAGGCAGATTCCTTCTTTTGCATTAATCACCTCTGCTCTTAACTCTTTGTCAAAGAAGATCAAGGAGCCGGGTCTGGGAGGTTTTGAAGTTTTTACAAGGCATTCGCAAGTAAAGGCCCCTTTGCCGGCCTCCTCCCTTACACCTCCCGCAAAATCCAGAATAAGAACCTCGGCTTTCCCTCCGGTATCCTTTTTCCCGAATAACCGCCCTGGAATTACCCTGGTGTTGTTTATTACAAGGACATCTTTTGATGAAATAAAATCGCAAATCTCAAAAAATTCATGGTGACATGTCTTTCCGGTATTTTTGTCAAGGAGCAACAGTTTCGACCTGTCCCTGCAGAACGCCGGTTTTTGCGCTATGGATTCTTCAGGAAGTTCATAATCATAATCGGACAGGTAAAACACGCCTACCGTCTCCCCAGGAAAACCAGGAGAAGACCGGCAAGCATAAGAGTAAAGCCGATCCATCGCAGGGCGCCTTCATGCATTTCGATAATCTTTTCCATCCAGCTTTTCATCTTTTCAGGAAAAATAAAATATGGAAGCCCTTCAACGATCATTACCATTCCAATAACACACAGGAAATATTTCATTATATGTTTTTATCCCTTACAAATCCTTTAATTCCAAAAACCTTCCAGCCTTTCGCGCTTTGTGATGGCAACCTATAAACATGTAACGCAATAATTTGTCAAAACAAAACAGCGAAAGGGCCTTATGTAAAATTTCAATCATTGACTAATGTAATCACTTGATATAAATTGAGACTACATCAAAATTAATAGATTCGCAAAAAGAATCTAAAATCCCGTCACTCCCGTGAAAATCCGCTGCGGCGGAAAAAATTTAAAAAGACCGGATAACGCTGGCGCTTCACTACGTGCCCCGCTTTCACGGGAATGACGAAAAAAGGAGGGGGCATCTTGAGAACTGTGGGCGTAAGAGAATTAAAGGAGAACCTGAGTCAGTATCTAAACAGTGTTAAATCAGGCGAACGGATCATTGTTACAGACAGGAAAAAAGAAGTGGCGGTTATTTCTCCTTATAAAATCGAAACAGTTGAAGAAAAGGCTCTTATATTGATCCGTAAGGGAATAGCTCATTGGTCCGGGGGGAAACCAAAAGGCATGAATCCTAAAATTCATGTTGGTAAAGCGCGGGTTTCTGAAGCCATTATTGAGGATAGAAGATAAAAAATGATCGTTTATCTTGATACGAGCAGCCTGGTAAAATTGTATGTTCTGGAGGAAGATTCTCACACCATAGAAAAGCTGGTTGAATCTTCGGATGTTGTTGCAACTTCGCTGATCGCTTATGCGGAAGCCAGATCTGCTTTTGCCCGGAGATTGAGGGAAGATGCTTTTTCGAATGATGAATACAGGCAAATTCTATCCCGTTTTGACCAGGACTGGAAGAATTGTCTGCGAATAGGTGTTACAGGTGATCTCGTCCGACGTGCCGGCGATCTTGCGGAAAAACACGGACTCCGTGGCTTTGATGCCATTCACTTGTCTTCCGCAATAACGTTCAGGGAGGAATTGTCTTTTCCTGTTTATTTTTCGTGTTCGGATCTGAAGCTCCAGAACGCATCCCGCGTGGAAAACCTTATGCAACCCGGACAAATATGATGGTCCCGTAAAAAGTCTGAACCGAAACAGAGAGCCATTCCCAGCCGAAGATCCCGCCAATCAGTATGGCGGGCGGACTTGCGGCGGGAAGCTTCAATTTTTTACGACACACAGAAATGAGGATTTTTTAAATGGAATTTGAAGCGGTGATAGGGCTTGAGGTTCACGCCCAGCTGAAAACTAAAACAAAGATATTCTGCTCCTGCCCGACATCTTTCGGCGCGCCTCCCAATACTCACACGTGCCCGGTCTGCCTCGGCATGCCCGGTGTGCTTCCGGTGCTGAACAAAAAAGTCGTCGAATACGCAATGCTGATGGGGATCGCGACGAACTGCGCCATTGCCGGAAACAGCGGATTCGCCCGAAAGAATTATTTTTATCCCGATCTCCCGAAGGGATACCAGATTTCCCAGTACGAGCTTCCGATAGCCCAGAACGGCCATATAGACATAGAGACAAACGGCGTAAAAAAAAGAATCGGGATTACAAGAATTCACATGGAAGAAGATGCCGGAAAACTGATACACGATCCTTCACGCCCTTATTCCATGGTCGATTTTAACCGTACCGGCGTTCCTCTTATCGAAATAGTCAGCGAACCGGAGATAAGAACCTTTGAAGAGGCGGGAGCATACTTAAGAAAGCTGAGATCCATCTTACGATATCTTGATATTTGCGACGGGAACATGGAAGAGGGGAGCTTCCGGTGCGACGCAAACGTATCCATCCGGCCGCTTGGAGATAACGTTCTTGGGACAAGAACGGAACTGAAAAACCTCAATTCCTTTAAAAACGTGGAAAAAGCCATCCAGTATGAAATCGAAAGACAGAAAGATGTTTTATTAGAGGGAGGAAAGATTGTTCAGGAGACAAGGCTCTGGGATCTTGCAAAGAACTGCACAACTTCCATGAGAGGAAAAGAAGAGGCGCACGACTACAGGTATTTCCCGGATCCGGATCTTCTTCCGCTTGTAATAGATGATTCCTGGATAGATGATCTGACGAAAAAGCTCCCCGAACTTCCGGATGAAAAAAAGGAGCGATTCATTTCGGAATACGGTTTGCCGGAATATGATGCCGGTGTTCTCACCTCTGCCATAGAGCTTGCCCGCTATTTTGAAGCCTGTGTAAAAGAATTCAACAGTCCTAACCCCGATAAACGGGATAAGTACCTTTACGAAATAATTTTCTGCCAAAAACGCGCAGAAAATTATTTCTTAGGTACTAAACAGGTGAGCAATTGGGTAATGGGCGCTCTGCTCGGACTATTGAATATCGAAGGGAAAACAATAGAAGAATCGCCCGTCTCTTCGTCAAACCTTGCCAGGCTTTTAAAACTTATCGATCAGAATGTTATAAGCGGAAAGATCGCAAAAACGGTTTTTGAAGAAATGGCGGAAACCGGCAAATCACCCGAAGAAATAATCAGGGAAAAAGACCTTGTGCAGGTCACGGATGTACCCGCCATAGAGGAAATGGTTATAAAGCTTATTGAGGGTTGCCCAAAGGAAGTTGCAGATTACAAGGCAGGTAAAACAAAAGTGCTGGGGTTTTTTGTTGGCCGCATTATGAAAGAGACAAAAGGGAAGGCAAATCCGGAAATAGTGAACAGGATATTGAAAGAGAAGCTTCATAAGGCGTAATGCCCGAGGCAAGAGGCGCCATAATAATAATCACACAAAGACGGTGTAAGATAAAACGCCGGTCACTCTTTCTCCCAGTCGACTCCGTATTCTTCAGAAGCGACCGATTCCACGGCCAGCACCTCCAGCTTGACCGCCTGCACTTTCCGGTAGATCTCGTTATACCCTTTCCGTTCACCGTTTACCGTCAGCAGGTCATTTTCAACCGAGATTCCGAACAGTCTTTCGTTTTCTTCCAGATACGGACGTATAAGCTCCCAGTCGGCCGGGCCCAGATCTGTAAATTCTCCGCCGTTTAACTGTTCGTTCACCACTTTGCGGAAAGGATCTCTCATATAAATGGCCCCGCCGGATGCGAGCGAAAACAGGTTTGAACCCGGATATGGAGTCGCCTGGGCGGTTGCATTGCCTTCATCATCTACCTGAAGCCCGTTTAAAACGACAAACCCTCCGTCGTTGAGCGGATCACCGGCCATGAAAGATTCGGCAAGGTAATCAAGGCAGGTCCCGTTGATGACGACGCGCGGATGACCTACCGCGTTTATCAGCGGACGTCCGGCCGCATTTCCCAGCACAAATACGTTTCCTCCCTTTGCGCCGTACATGAATGTCTGCCCGACATCGCCGTACACTACAAGCTTTCCTCTTTTCATTATCTGGCCGAGCTGATCCTGCGCATTGTCGTGCACATATATCTCGGGGCCGTCAATGCCGGAAGACAGATAGTCGCCGGAACTCCCGTAAACGTCTATCCTGACACCGTCCGCGGCTTCACCCAGGCCGCAGCCGGTAAACCGCTGCCCCCTGTACCCGTAACAGATAAACTGCTTCCAGCCGAGCTTATGCGCGGCGCAGATAAGGCGCGCATCGCAATCATCGCCTTCAGGGGGAAATTCCCGGGCATTTATTATCAGGATCTTTTCAGTCTTTTTGGGCGCCCTCAATGCGGCGCGGGTATTCCAGTCGATATGACGGTATCTTCCGTAGCCTTTACCGCTTATACCGGAGGCCGAAGCAAAAACGGAGTCGAGGCTGCTTCTTACAATATTAAGCACAGAGCCGCGTTTTTTAAGACCCAGCAGATACCGGCGGTCATTAAGAAATGTCAGGATCCCGATCGCTTTTGACATGTTGTCGCTGCGTTGGCCTGAAAGCCTCGTTAACTCCGTGCATGCATATCTTAAAGTCTCATAATCCCAGCCGGCGATATTTTTTATAAAAAAGGAAGCTCCGGCCGCAGGATCTTGTGCCGCAAAACAGGTCCGGATCGCTTTTGAAACTCCGTCTGCGTCTGCAGGCAGCCTGATATCCGGCGTCATTCTGTAATGAGCCTGTTTTCCCGGCAGTTTGATCGCTTCGCCGAACTTGTTGGTGCAGACCAGTTTTTTTTTGCCTGCGCCGTTTTCGTCATCCTTTACCGTGAAGATAAAGGCGCCGCCGTCGGTGGCGCTTCCGCCCCGCGCATTCCAGTATTTGTCGGCAACCGGACAAAAACGATTGTCTTCCTTTGCAAGACTCTGAAGCGTTGCGTCTATTGCCTGCTTTTCGGAACATATGAGCCCTAGCTGGACTTCGCCTTCCTGCAGGGCAAAAACCTGCGGGCGCAGCATGGCCGTATCCGTTATGCCGATAAGCTGAAAAGCCTTGTTATAAAAATCATTGCGGGCAATTATAAAAAACCACGGCCCGTCAGGCGAGCTGTGCATATGGTTTGCCTGTATATGCCTGTATATCTGCTGTTTTGCGGGAGGCAGCAGGTCGAAATCATGTTCGGTGGTCGGCGCCATCGCCTCAATAACGTACTCCATCGGATATCCGTACGTTCGGTTCAACAGATCGAGCATCAGGACCGATACTTCCGTGTCCGTCAGAAACTGCGGGAATATGTTGTTCTGTTTCAGGTACTCGCTGACTGCATAATAGTTGGCAAAGTCGCCGTTGTGAACAAGGGCTTCATCCATTCCGATGAACGGATGCGCTCCGCCCGGATGCCATACGCGCCCCTTGGTCGGATACCGCTGGTGGGCGATCCATCCGTGCGCCTTGAAGTCATCCAGCAGGTAATACTGTGCGACCTGCTCCGCATATCCTACGATTTTAAGGATCATGAGGTTGCGGCCGTGGGAAAGTACAAATGCCTTTTTCTCTCCCAGGGAAGCATAAAACGCCTGGTTCAGAAGATATGTGTTCCGGTAGATATATTCGTCTTCCGCCTTCTGCGGATCGATATCCTGTAATCCGTTATCGCTGATAAAGCGGTCCAGCGCGTCTTGTTTCACCCTTACAAAATAGCGCCAGACATCGGGAGGCCTGACCTCAAGGCCTGCGATGTCGCGGTAATCGTCCACAGCCGGTATCTTACCGGCCTTGCTGATTTCAAGATACGGTTCAATACTCATTTTTTCAACATCCCTGCGCGCTTCAGGGTCGAGCAGAGCAATCTGGAGCATGTAGTGCGTGTCCAGAACATCCTGGGTGACTCCGAGGCTGTCCGCAGAAAGCCCGACGGCAGCGATGCCGCCTCCCTTGCCGTTGCCCCGGTTGTGCATCTGCACCGAAGGCTCGAATATGTGGCGTCCGCCTACAGGAATCGAAGAGATGAATCCTGTAACCCCGCACCCGCCTTCTTCCGCGGCCTTTTTTGAAGATATGTTTCCCTGCGGCAGCTTTGCCCTGCCGGCAAGAATTCTGTTGATGATTGTTTCACTGTTCATATGCATTTCCAGCTTTTATCCCTTATGCTTTCTGAGACCTTTATATTCTATGACCCAGCCTGTTTAAATAGGGTTCAAGGATTCGAGGATTCGAGGGGTCAAGTGAAGGTTAAAAAAACCGCCTTTTTACTTTTCACTTTCGCCTCACGCATTACGCCTAACTCCTTTATTATCGGATTATTCCCCGTTTGTCAGATCACCAGCTTTTTCTTTGGCGCAGGCTGATATTTCAGCCTTTCGCTTTCTTCCAGATAATCAAGATGAACCAGCAGATCGCTGCGGCCGACGAGTTCACGGATGCTTTTCATCCCGAACTGCCTTAATATCCGGCACCACTGCCTCCTCCAGGCGCTGTACATATTCACGATACGGTTCTCCGCCCACTCTTCGGTTATCATTTCGCCGAGTTCGTAGTCCGTAGTAGCTATGCCGCGGGCGCATCCCCGGCCGCTTTCGCAGTTTCCGCAGCGTACGCAATCGAGCGCGACCAGCTCGGCTGTGCCGATAACGACCCCGTCCGCGCCGAGCGCTATTGCCTTGGCAACATCCATGCCGTTTCTTATCCCCCCGCTTGCAATAAGGCAGACTTTATTCCGGACCCCTTCATCGGTTAAAAACTTGTGAACTTTCGGTATTGCATACTCAATCGGCATGGCAATATTTTTCTTGGCGATGTCCGGCGCGGCTCCTGTTCCGCC